>CANIAI010000026.1 GCA_947465275.1 Acidobacteriota bacterium
CATCCATCGTCGACGCGCCGGCCGTGATGGTCGCGCGGCTCACCGTCGCGTAGCTGTTCTCGATGACGGCGTCACCATCGACCGTGCCCCAGGTGACGTCGAACGCGCGCATCCGCTGGCCCGCGAAGTGTCCGCTGATCTTCGGCCGGCGGAAGGTCTCTTCCATCGTGCCGTCGAAGGTGCCATAGCCCCCGATGGGGATAGCGCCGGTGTTCGCGCCGAACGCGGTCATCAGCCCGGCGAGCAGCCGATCGCTCTCCTGCCAGTCACCGCTCGTCACGTGGAACGGCAGCCGCGAACGCTGCCCGTACTCGGTGCGTCCCTCGAACTCGATGTAACTGCTCGGCGTGATGACGCGGCTGCGGCCGATGGTGATCGCCTGGGGGTCGTACACGTACGACAGCTCACCCGAGAGCGGTACCGGCTCCCGCGGCGTGCTCCTGTCGAACGGGTCATCCGGTCCCTGCGGGGGGTCGGTGTAGGGCCAGTCGGCGGGGATGGCGCGCGGCATCATCATCGCGCCGGCGGGCGCATCGACCCGCATCTCGCCCTCCCCGCGCAACCCGGCGCTGAAGCGGCCCAGCGGCCACTCGAGCCGATTCCGTCCAGCCCCGCGGCCGGCCAGCCGCAGCCCGCGCAGCGGCACCGCCGCGGTCAGGGCGGTGAGGTCGACCCCCCTGTACTGCGTCTCGAAGGTGGCCATCGTCGGCCGCGTCTTGTCGCCCAGCGGCGCCATGCGGTAACTGAAGGCCGCTGACCCGCCGTACATCCCGGCCGACGCGTTGGTGACCTCGAGCGACTCGGGCACCCAGCGTACGGTTCCCTTCAGTCCCGGGAAGGCGTACTGGTTCAGGCCGAAGTCAGGGCTGCTGAATGTGCCCTTGAGCTCACGGCCGTTGCGGGATTTCCCGTCCACCGTCTCCTTGAAGAGATGGAAGGTGCCGGTGAAGTCGCCCTCGCCAGCCAGGGTGAAGTCGTCGTGCGCGAAGAAGAGCTCCCGCATCCGGGAGAACTGGATGTGGGAGCGCATGAAGTACGTCTGCTCCGGCCACTTCCCCGCGTCGATGACGCCATTCAGCTTCGTGCTGGCCCCATCGCTCTCGAGGTTGATCTGGTCGAGCAGGATCTTGTTGTCGACGATGCGGAAGGTCGTCGACATGTCGGCCTGCATCGGCTCGTACTTCTGGATCTGCACCGTGCCGTCGGTGAAGGTCGCGCGGCCCCGGTACTCGGACGTGGGCCGCCCCACGACGACGTCCAGGTTGCGCGCGATGGTGCTCCACGGGGTGCCATGGTCCTGGTACTCGAACTCGCCGCGGTGCGCGCGGACGTATTCGAGCGTCGTCGTCCAGGCCGACTGCCGACGCGGTCCGTTGCGCGTGAACCGCGGGAAGTTGTGGCGGCCGTCCTCGAACAGCTCCACGTACATCCGCCAGTCGGTCATCTCGATCTCGTCGAAGACGACGCGGCGGGTGAACAGCGTGCTCCAGGGCATCGAGATGTCGATGCGCTTCGCCGTGAGGAAGGGACGCGACTCGGGGGTGAGCCCCTCGATCACGAGGTCCTCGACCACGAACTCACCGCGCCAGAGGTGGATGCCCAGTCGGCCGATGTGCATCGGCCGCTCGAGATAGCTGGTCGCCGCCGTCTCGGCCCGGCGGCGCACCGAGGGGCCAAGGTCGACCGTGAGCGACGAGACCAGCGCCACCGCGATGATGACGCCGACCGTGGCGGCCGACCGGCGGATCAGCGCCCGGGTCCGCTGGGTGATCGGGTGCTGGAAGAGACGCTTCACTCGACCACCAGCAGGACAGCGCCCGTATCCACCGAGCTGCCGGCCGCGACACGGAGCCCGGTGACACGCCCCGCGCGCGGCGCCCGCAGCTCGTTCTCCATCT
Source organism: Acidobacteriota bacterium (assembly GCA_947465275.1). GTDB lineage: Bacteria > Acidobacteriota > Vicinamibacteria > Vicinamibacterales > UBA2999 > JBEBGV01. The sequence goes on from CANIAI010000026.1 coordinate 1,899, forward strand.
TCATCGCCTCGACGACCACCAGCCCCTGTCGCTCCTCGACGACCTCGCCATCCCGGACGAGCACCTTCACCACCCGGCCGGGCATCGGGGCGGTGATCACCTGCGCCCCGTCGCCGTCGGCGGTCCGGTGGTGCGAGCCGGCAAGGCTGCCGAAGCGGCGGCGTCCGGAGAGCTGCACCGGAATCCGGTGGCTCCCGACGTGCACGACCAGCGCGTCGGGCGAGACCTCGTGCTCCACGGCCACGTCGAAGCTCCGGAAGCTGCGGACGCCGCCGCCCGACTCACCGGCCACGGCCGACAGCAGGAGCGCGTGCCCCGCGCCCGAGCGTGTGAGGTCCGCGTGGAGTCGCCGGCCGTCGACCTCCACGTCGAGCCCCTCGTGCACGCGCGTCACCCGCACCTCGTGCACCCGTCCGCCGGCTGTCACGGTGAAGGTCATGCGCGCAATCCGTCCATCCGCCCCGTGGCCTTCCACCGGGCGCGCCCGGCCGCGCCGAGCGGTGCCCGCGGACCCGCGGTCTCATGGGTCCGGAGCGGCATCGCCTGCGCCCCGTAGAGCGCCGCCGCGATGGCGGCGACCTCCTCGAGGGACGCCTCGGGCGCGGAAAAGGGCGTTCCTACCCGCTGCTGCAAGAGCTCGTCCAGAAACGACGTGTCGAACGCGCCCTCCCGGAAGGCCGGCTGCACCATCAACCAGCGGAAAAACGGGATGGTGGTGCGCACGCCGCCGACCCGGTATTCCTCGAGCGCGCGGGACGTTCGGCGGATCGCCTCGTCGCGTGACGCGCCCCAGACAGCGAGCTTCGCGATCAGCGCGTCGTAGAAAATGGGCACCTCACCGCCCGGCTCGATGCCGGCATCGTGGCGCACGCCGGGGCCCGCCGGAACGACGAACGGATCGACCACTCCGGGAGACGGGACGAAGCCGGCGTCCGGGTCCTCGGCGTAGACACGGCACTCGATGGCATGCCCCTCGCCGCGAGCCACGCGCGCGGGATCGATCGTGAGCCGCTCGCCGCGGGCGATTCGGATCTGCCACTGCACGAGGTCGGTGCCGGTCACCAGCTCGGTGATCGGGTGCTCGACCTGCAGGCGGGTGTTCATCTCGAGGAAGTAGAACGCCTCACCGCCGGCGTGCTCGTCCACGAGGAATTCGATGGTCCCGGCGTTGGTGTAGCCGCCGGCCCGGGCCACCGCGACCGCGGCAGCCTGGAGCCGCGCACGGAGCGTGGGCGACACCACCGGCGACGGAGACTCTTCGACCACCTTCTGGTGTCGCCGCTGGATCGAGCACTCGCGCTCGACGAACGGCACGACCGTCCCGTGGTGGTCGGCCAGCAGCTGCACTTCGATATGCCGTGGGCGCAGCAGCCGCCGTTCCAGGTAGACCGACGCGTCACCAAACGCCGCGAGCGCCTCGGAGCGGGCCACGTGCAGCGCCCCGGCGAGCGCCTCTGGACCGCTGACGACGCGCATCCCCTTGCCGCCGCCACCCGCCACCGCCTTGAGCATGAGCGGGTAGCCGACCTGCGCCGCCGCCTCGAGGGCCGCGTCGTCGGTGACGTCGGGGCCGAGCACGTCGTCGGACCCCGGCACCACCGGCACCCCCGCGTCACGCGCCAGCGTCCGCGCCGCGGTCTTGCTCCCCATCCGGGCGATAGCCTCGGGGGTGGGTCCGATGAAGGTGATGCCCGCGTCGCGGCACGCCGCCGCGAGGCCCGGATGCTCCGCGAGAAAGCCGTACCCGGGGTGGAGGCCGTCGGCTCCCGTCAGGCGAGCCGCCTCGACCAGGCGGTCGATGCGAAGGTAACTGTCGGCCGCCGGGGCCGGTCCGAGGAAGCAGGCCTCGTCCGCCATGCGGACGTGCAGGGCGCCCCGGTCGCACTCCGAATAGACCGCGACTGAGGCGAGGCCCATATCGCGGCATGCCCGGAGGACGCGGACGGCGATCTCGCCCCGGTTGGCCACCAGAATCTTGCGCAAAGCCAGATAATTCTACTACTTAGGGGCTGATCGGCGGCGTCAGAGCGGGATGTTGCCGTGCTTGCGGGGCGGGTTCGTGTCGCGCTTGCTGTCGAGCGCCTCGAGCGCCACGATGAGCTTCCGGCGCGTCTCGCGCGGACGAATCACCTCGTCGACGTAGCCGCGCTGCGCCGCCACCCATGGGCTGGCGAACTTCTCGCGGTACTCCGTGATCTTCGCGGCGCGCAACGCCGCCGCGTCAGCGGCCGCGTCGAGTTCGCGGCGATAGAGGATGTTCACCGCTCCTTCCGCGCCCATCACCGCAATCTCGGCGGACGGCCACGCGTAGTTGACGTCGGTGCGCAGGTGCTTGCTCGCCATCACGCAGTAGGCGCCGCCGTACGCCTTGCGCGTGATGACGGTGAGCTTGGGCACCGTCGCTTCGGCAAAGGCGTAGAGCAGCTTGGCCCCATGCCGGATGATGCCGCCGTATTCCTGCTGGGTGCCCGGCAGAAAGCCGGGGACATCCTCGAAGACGACCAGCGGGATGTTGAAGGCGTCGCAGAAGCGGACGAATCGCGCGCCCTTCACCGACGCGTCGATGTCGAGGGTACCGGCGAGCACCGCCGGCTGGTTCGCCACCACGCCGACGGGACGCCCCGCCAGCCGCGCGAATCCGACCAGGATGTTGCGGGCGTAGTGCTGGTGCACCTCGAGGAAGTAGCCCTCGTCGACCACCCCGTGGATGACGTCGAGCATGTCGTACGGCTGGTTGGGCGAGTCGGGCACCACCGTGTCGAGCCGCTCGTCCTCGCGTGTGGCGGGGTCGGCCGTGACCGCGCGCGGCGCCTCGTCGACGTTGTTCGACGGGAGGAACGACAGCAGCTCGCGGATGAGCGCGATGCACTCGGTGTCATCGGCGGCGGCGAAGTGCGCGACGCCGCTCCGCTCGTTGTGCGTCATCGCGCCGCCGAGTTCCTCCTTGGTCACCGACTCGTGGGTGACCGTGCGGATCACGTCGGGTCCCGTCACGAACATGTAGCTCGTGTCGCGCACCATCACGGTGAAGTCGGTGATGGCGGGCGAGTAGACCGCACCGCCCGCGCAGGGCCCCATGATGGCGGAGATCTGCGGAACGACGCCCGACGCGAGCGTATTGCGCAGGAAGATGTCGGCGTACCCGGCGAGCGAGACCACCCCCTCCTGGATGCGCGCGCCGCCGGAATCGTTCAGCCCGACGAGCGGCGCCCCCATCTTGAGGGCCAGCTCCATGATCTTGACGATCTTGGCGGCATTGGTCTCCGAGAGCGACCCGCCGAAGACGGTGAAGTCCTGTGCGAAGGCGAAGACGAGGCGCCCCTCGACCCGCCCGAAGCCGCAGACGACCCCGTCGCCGGGGATCTGCTGCTCCTCCATCCCGAAATCGCGGCACCGGTGGGTGACGAAGCGGTCGAGTTCCTCGAAGGTGCCTTCGTCGAAGAGGGCGTCGACGCGCTCGCGCGCGGTGAGACGCCCGCCCTCACGCTGACGGCGGAGCCGGGCCCCGCCGCCGCCGAGTTCGGCGCGGCGGTCGAGATCCGTCAGGTGATCGATCGGGCGGGACGCCATCCTGGTCGCTCGATCAGGCGTTGGCCCTGGCTGCCTGCGCCTTCTCCCAGTCCTTGAGGAACTTCTCGAGGCCGATGTCGGTGAGCGGGTGCTTGAAGCACTGCTCGATCACCGCGGGCGGCACCGTCACGACGTCAGCGCCCATACGGGCCGCCTCGACGATGTGGATCGGGCTCCGCACGCTCGCGACCAGCACCTCGGTGGCGTAGTCGAAGTTCTCGAAGATATCGACGATCTCGCGGATCAGGTGCATCCCGGAGGTCGCGATGTCGTCGAGTCGCCCGACGAACGGGCTGACGTAGGCGGCGCCAGCCTTCGCCGCGAGCCACGCCTGCGTGGCCGAGAAGATCAGGGTGACGTTGACCTTGTGGCCGTCGTCCGCCAGCACCTTGCAGGCGCGGACGCCGTCCTTCGTGAAGGGCACCTTGATGACGATGTGTTCGCTGATCGCCGCGAGCTCGCGCCCTTCGCGGATCATGCCCTCGGCGTCGGTCGCCACCACCTCACCGCTGACCGGTCCCTGGACGATCTCGCAGATCCGCCGGAGGATCGCCGTGGGATCCTCCTTCTCCTTCGCCATCAGCGACGGATTGGTGGTCACGCCATCCAGGATGCCGACGGCGGCGAGCGCCTCGATCTCGGCGATGTTTCCGGTGTCGACGAACAACTTCATGCACGCACTCCTCAGCGGGCGGTTTCCTCGATGCGATTCGATTCGCCGCTGGTGTTCCCGCCCGCATCCACCGCCGCGACCGCATAAACGTACCGCATTCCGGACACCGCTGTCGTGTCCACGAACCGGGCATCCGTGACAGGCATCGGCGTGAGCCGCTGCAACGCCGCCGAGCCGGCGGCACCCCGGTACACGACATAGCCCGCCAGGTCGGGCTCGGTGCCCGGTTCCCACAGCAGGCTGATGCTGGTCCCGGAGGCGACCGCGACGAGGTTGCCTGGCGGCGCCGGTGCGAACGTGTCGACGGCGGTGACGCAGGCGATCGCCGACGGCTCGCTCTCCACCTGGTTCGCCCCGGTCCCCAGGACGGCTCGCACCTGGTAGCAGCGCGGCATGCCGAACATGACAGGCTCCGAGAACGTCATGCGCTCGAGCGGCGCGGCGTTCAACGGACGCGGGCGCACGGCGCGCCATCCGCCCGCCGTGGGCGCGACCGTGCCAGGAGCCGCCACCCGGTACACGTTGAAACGGGCAGCAGCCGGGACGGCCGCAGCGGAGACGGGCGCGGCGAGGGGAGCGGTGACGGGTGCGGGCGCCGGAGCTGCGGTCGGAGGCAGGCTCGGAGCCGGGGACGCCGGTGGCGCCTGCAATGCCGGGGCAGCCGCCACCTCGGGTAGCACGGCGAGCATCGTCCACGAGAGCGTCAGGTCGGCGGCCGTGTAGCCGGCCACCAGGCCGACCGGCGCCGCGGGGAGCGGAGCGAGTACCACCTCGTGTGGCGGCATCTGCGGCCCCGGACGGTTGCGCGTGCTGAACGGCACCGCCACGTAGAAGCGGCGCAGCGCGCCCGCGACCGGCGGGGGACCGGGCTGGCCGGCTTCCGCGGGGACCACCTTCGGTGTCAGGCTCTCGGCCGTGAGGCGGTCGACGACGGTGACGGTGGCCCCGGTGACCGCCATGGCGGGGTCGGAGGCCGGGGCCGCATCCGGCGGAGCGCCGGGCGCCGTCACCGGCGCCACCGGCACGCGCGCGACGAGCACCGCGTTGTCGACGAACGTTGTCCGCGCCGGCTGCTGTTCCGCCGTGATCGCGTACACGTCGACATGCCCGATATCAATCGGGGTCGACATGTCGACGTTGACCGAGGGAATCGTGACCGTCAGGTAGATGTCGTTCCCCACCCGTTCGGTGGAGACCTTCTCGACGACGGCCGGAATGCGGATGATCGGCGCGAGCGGCGGCCCCTTCTTGCCACAGGCCACGGCGAAGACGGACAGGGCCGCCAGGACGACGAGGAACGCGCGACGCATCAACAGGATTGTCGCACCATCCGCATCGTCCCGACGGCGCACCGCTGCCGGCGCGCGGCTAGCTCTCCGCCGCCATCGAGCCGACCTCGTCGACCCGGTCGAACGCGCGACGCCCTCCGTCGACGCTCGGCGACTTGAAGCGTCGCACGTCGATCGAGTGGCCGCGCACCTTGTAGTTCAGGATGCGCTCGGTCGTATCGAGCAGCCGGGCCGCCTTGGCGCGGTTGCCGCGGGTGGTCTTCAGGGCGTCCTGGATGAGGTCGCGCTCGTAGGCCGCGACCGCGTCCCTGAGCGACACGCGCGTCACCGTGCCTGACGAATCCGCCGTCTGGAGCGATGGCGGCAGGTGGTGCCCGTGGATCACGGCGCCGTCGCAGACGAGCACGGAGCGCTCGAGGGCGTTCTCGAGCTCACGCACGTTGCCCGGCCAGTGATAGGCCATCAGCATGTCGATGGCGGGGGTCGAGATGCGCTTGATCACCTTCCCGTGCTCGCGCGAGAACTTCTCGAGGAAGTGGTCGGCCAGCAGCAGCAGGTCACCCTTCCGCTCCCGGAGCGGCGGCACGAAGATCGTGAACACGTTGAGGCGGTAGTAGAGGTCTTCGCGGAACGTGCCGTCCGCCATCGCCTTTTCCATGTCTTTGTTCGTCGCGGCAATCAGGCGCACGTTGACCTTCACGGTCTCGGTGCCGCCCAGCCGCTCGAACTCGCGCTCCTGCAGCACGCGCAGCAGCTTCACCTGCGTGCTCAGGTTCACGTCGCCGATTTCGTCGAGGAACAGCGTGCCCCCCTCGGCGAGCTCGAACCGCCCCTTCTTGCGGGCGTTCGCGCCGGTGAAGGCGCCCTTCTCGTAGCCGAAGAGTTCCGACTCGATGAGCGAGTCGGGCAGCGCCGCGCAGCTCACCTTCACGAACGGCTTCTTCGCCCGCAGCGAGTTGTAGTGGATGGCGTGCGCGATCAGCTCCTTGCCCGTGCCCGACTCGCCACGGACGAGAACGGTCGTGTTGGTCTGCGCGACCTGCGCGACCTGCTCGTACATCAGCCGTGTGGGACCGCTCGTCCCGATGATGTTCGAGAAGTCGTAGCGCTCGCGGAGCTCCTGGCGCAGGTGCGTGTTCTCGTCGAGCAGCCGGCGGCGTTCGTCCTCGACCTGGCGCTGCACGTTGAGCGCCTGGCCGATCATGCCGCTGACGATGCCGAAGAACTTGACGCTGCTGTCGTAGTCGCGCTCGGCCTTGAACCGAAGGTCGACGCCGAGGGCGCCGACGGCGGCGCGCTGCAGCATGATCGGCACGCAGATGAAGCTCAGTTCCTGGCGGGTCGATTCGGTGCGCCGGGCGGCGCGGTTCAGCAGCGCCGGCTCCTTGCTGACCCGCGGGATGACGATCGGCTTGCCGCTCTCGACGACCTTGCCGGTGATGCCTTCACCCAGCTTGTAGCGGACGCCCAGCGCGCGGTCCTCGAACCCCTCGGCGGCCTCGACGTGCAGTTCGCCGTCGCGCAGCAACGTCACCATGCCGCGCACCACACCGTGGTGTCGCATCAGGATCAGCAGCACCCGCTGCATCGCCGCGCGGAAGTTCAGGGTTCCGGACAGCGCCTGGCTCACCTCGAGCAGCGAGGAGAGACGGCGGGCGTCGCGGGCGGCGGTGGTGGCGTCGGGCAGTGGCTTGGCGGCAGGCATGGAACATCTCCCTTGGGGTGGTTGCCTGTTCTCTACATCTTTGTCTAAACCCAATTTACAGTCACAAAAGTGTAGGAATTTGAACCCTGACAAAGGCATTCTACGCACGCTCGGCCGCGAAAAGCAACGTGCGAGCGACAGCGGAGGGCTGGCCCGCCGCTTGCGATAGCTGAGCCTATGCAACTCGCGTCGCACTTTCGTCGAGCCACGCGTCTGGCCGCCGTTCTTGTGGTGACACTCCCGTCGATGGCGCTCGCGCAGCAGCATCACGCTGGGGTGATCCACGCGGCGGATCCAGGCCTGAATTCCAGGATTGCAGCGGTGGTTGCGGGGTCGCCGACCCTGCGCGTGCTGATCGGCCGGGCGGCCGACGCGGGCATGCGGATTCACGTCATGCCGGAGGGGGCCCTGCCCGACGGCGCGGCGGCGGTTCTCACAATCGTGGAGGGGAATTCCGCGACGTCCGACGTTGTTGTGCGATTGGACGTCTCGGCGGCCGGATCCCGGCTGGCGGGGACGCTCGAACACGAGATCGGGCACGCCCTTGCCGCGGCTGGCCGGCAGCTCCCGGCCTCGGAGGTCGCGATGCCTGGGGTGTTCACGGTGCCGGAGCTGCTCGCCTCCGGGCCCGCGGCGGGGGCGGACGCGCCCTAGAGGATGAAGCGCGAGAGGTCCTGGTTGCCGACGATGTCGGCCAGCATGCGATCGACGTAGGCCTCGTCAATCACCACCGCCGTCCGCCCCAGATCCGGGGCATCGAACGACAGTTCGTCCAGCAGCCGCTCCATCACCGTGTGCAGCCGCCGCGCCCCGATGTTCTCGGTGCCATCGTTCACGCGCGCGGCGAAGTCGGCCACCCGCTCGATCGCCCCCGGCGTGAACGTCAGCTCCACCTGCTCGGTGCCGAGCAGCGCCGTGTACTGCCTCACGAGCGCGTTCCGCGGCTCGGTCAGGATGCGGACGAAGTCGTCGCGCGTCAGCGGTTCGAGCTCGACACGTATCGGGAAGCGCCCCTGCAGCTCGGGAATCAGGTCTGACGGCTTCGACACGTGAAAGGCGCCGGCCGCCACGAACAGGATGTGGTCAGTCCGCACCATCCCGTGCTTCGTGTTCACGGTCGTCCCCTCGACGATCGGCAGGATGTCACGCTGCACGCCCTCGCGGCTGACGTCAGGACCATGACCGCCGGCGCCGCCATCACGGCTCGCGATCTTGTCGATCTCGTCGATGAAGATGATGCCGGCCTGCTCGACGCGCTGCACGGCCGTGCGGCTCACCGACTCCATGTCGACCAGGCGCGCCTGTTCCTCGCCGGTCAGCTGCTCGAGCGCCTCGGGCACCTTCATGCGCCGGGTCCTGGTGCGCCCCTGGAACATCTGACCCATCATGTCCTTCAGGTTGAGCCCCACCTCCTCGACCGAGTTGCCCGACATGATCTCGATGGACGGCATTCCGGTGTCGCGCACCTCGAGTTCCACCATGCGCTCGGCGAGGCGCCCGTCGCGCAGCTGCTCGCGCATCCGCTCGCGCGTGCGCCCCTGCTGCTCGCGGGCGACCGCGGGGTCTTCACCCGGCGCCGCGGGACGACCCGGCGGCAGCAGCAGGTCGAGCAGCCGCTCCTCGGCCGCCGCCCGGGCCGTGTCCTGCACCGACTCCGCCCGCTCGGCCCGCACCATCTCGACGGCGAGCTCGACGAGGTCGCGCACCATCGATTCGACGTCACGGCCGACGTAGCCCACCTCGGTGAACTTCGAGGCCTCGACCTTGATGAACGGCGACTGCGCGAGCCGCGCGAGGCGCCGCGCGATCTCGGTCTTGCCGACGCCGGTCGGCCCGATCATCAGGATGTTCTTCGGCGTGACCTCGTCGCCGATCTCGGGCGGCAGCTGCTGCCGACGCGTCCGGTTACGCAGCGCGATCGCGACCGCGCGCTTGGCCTTCGCCTGGCCGATCACGTACTTGTCGAGTTCGGCGACGATTTCACGGGGGGTCAGGGCCTGCACGGCTGATGCGGTCCGTTCGGGAAGGGAAATGGCCATGGTGCTCCAGCGCTCCCGGCGCTCAGAGTTCCTCGATCGTGAGGTTGGCGTTCGTGTAGATGCAGATGCCGGCCGCGACCGTCATCGCCTGCTCGGCGATGCCGCGGGCGTCGAGGCTGCTGTGGCGCACCAGCGCCATCGCGGCCGCGAGCGCGTACGGGCCGCCCGAGCCGACGGCCACGACGTCCTCATCGGGTTCGATCAGGTCGCCTGTCCCTGAGACGAGGAAGGTGCGCGAGCGGTCGGCCACGATCATCATCGCCTCGAGCCGCCGCAGCATCCGGTCGGTACGCCAGTCGCGCGCGAGTTCCACGGAGGCGCGCTCCAGGTTGCCGCGAAACTCCTCGAGCTTCGCCTCGAAGCGCGAGAAGAGCGCGAACGCGTCGGCCGCCGAGCCGGCAAACCCGGCGAGCACCGAGTCCTTGTACATCCGGCGGACCTTGCGCGCCCGCTGCTTCATCACGGTGTTGCCGAAGGTCACCTGACCGTCGCCCGCCAGGACGGTCTTGCCCTGGTGCCGCACCCCGAGAATCGTCGTCGCGTGGATCACCCGGCCAGTATGCCTCATCGCCCGCAGGCGACCTGGTCAGGCTGCACTCCCTGTGGGACACACCAGCGAGCTGGACCGCACCCGCCCGGTGCGCGCGTCGGAATCAGACGCATTTCTATCGATACCGATCTGGCAGTGCCGTTGCTCATCACCACGG
>CANIAI010000027.1 GCA_947465275.1 Acidobacteriota bacterium
CGGGCGACATACGTGAGGATCCCCGAGGCCGCCTCACGGAACTCGTCGTCGCCGGTCATCGCCGCCGCCTCCGTCAGGGCGAGCAGCAGTTGCGCCTGGTCGTACAGCATCTTCTCGAAATGCGGCACGCGCCAGTCACCATCGACCGAGTAGCGGTGGAACCCGCCGCCGATCTGGTCGTGCATGCCGCCGCGGACCATGCCCCGCAGCGTGCCCACCACCATCTCACGCGCCTCGCGCGAGCCGGTGCGGGCATGCTCGCGCAGCAGGAACAGCAGCTCGCTCGGGCGCGGGAACCTGGGTGCCCGTCCGAAGCCGCCGCGTGTCGCGTCGTAGATCGCGCCAAACTCCGCGACCGTCTCGGCGAGCCTGTCGACCGGCAGGCCGTCAGCCTCGGCCGCGGCACCCGCCCGCTGATTGTCCGCACCCGGTTCACGGCGCGTCATCGCCTGCAACTGTTCGAACAGGCGGCCGGCCGAGGCCACGACCCGCGGCCGCTCCTCGCGCCAGGCGCGCGCGATTTCACCGAGCAGTTCCAGGAATCCCGGACGTCCCCACCGCGACGTCGGCGGAAAGTACGTGCCGCCATAGAACGGCTGCAGCGACGGCGTGAGCCAGACGCTCATCGGCCATCCGCCCGATCCGGTCGTCGCCTGCACGAAGGTCATGTAGACGCGGTCGATGTCCGGGCGCTCTTCGCGGTCGAGCTTGATGGCGATGAAGTCGGCGTTGAGGCGCGCGGCGATCCCCTCGTCCTCGAAGCTCTCGTGCGCCATCACGTGACACCAGTGGCAGGTCGAGTAGCCGATCGAGAGGAAGATCGGCTTGCCCTCGGCCCTGGCGCGCGCGAACGCTTCCTCCCCCCACGGATACCAGTCGACGGGGTTGTCCTGGTGCTGCAGCAGATACGGACTGTGCTCGAGCGCGAGCCTGTTCGGCATGGAGTTCTAGGTGCGTGGAGTGGCGGCGGCCGGCATCTCGTCGGGCCTGCGGCGCCGGAGGCGCGCGTAGGCTGCGGTGAATTCCACCCCGTACATGAGGATGATCGACGAGACGTAGATCCAGAGCAGGAACACCACCACCGCCGTGATCGAGCCGTTCAACATCGAGAGGCGCGTGTTCCGGGCGATGTACCAGGCGAAGCCGGCGAACGCACCGTGCCACAGCAGGCCGGTGACCAGCGCCCCCACCCACACGTCGCGGAACCGGGTCTTCGCGTTCGGGATGAAGTAGAACACCAGCCCGACGCCGAGAATCAGCAGGATGGTCGCGAGCCAGCGCGCGGTCAGCGTCTGCAGCGCAGTGAGCCACGCGTAGCGCGAGAGCATGACACCGAACCACGATGCCTCGGCCACCTGGATCGCGCCCACGAGCAGCAGGGCCACGATCATCACGCAGCCGGCGGCGGCCAGCATCAGGAACGACACGAGCCGATGCTTCAGGAAGCTGCGCTGCCGTTCGACGCCCCAGGCCTCGTTCACCGCGCTGGTGATGGCGCCGAACACACCCAGCGAGGCCCAGATCAGGCCCAGTGCGCCCGTGACACCCAGTTCCACGCGCGTCTGCCGGAAGGCGTCGAGCTGCCCACTCACGAAGTCGAGCTGTGTCGGGAAATACCGGAAGACGAACGTGAGGACGGCCAGGCGGTCCTGTTCGTCGGCGGTCACCGAGCCGAGCAGGGAGATCACCAGCAGGAGGAACGGGAAGAAGGACAGCAGCGCGTAGTAGGCGATCGCCGCCGCATGCGTGGGATCGTTGCCGTTGAGCAGTTCGACGAGTCCGCGCCAGGCCGCGAGCCCCGAGAAGCGCAGTTCGGCGCGCGCACGACGCAGCAGCCGTGCCGAGGTCACGCGTGAATTATCGCAGACCGCCGGTGTCGGCGGGGGCGATACGACGGGCGCGACGGCCGCCGTGGCCGTCGCGCATGAAGAGCTGACGGCTACGACCGGCCGATGTCACTGCCGCCGCTGCCGGTCGACCCGCCATAGGAGCTGCCCGAACCCTGGCCGCTCCCGGTTCCACCGGAGCCGGAGCCAGAGCCGCTGCCCGTTCCGGTTCCGGAGCCGGAGCCGTAGCTCGCGCCGGTGGTCGCCCCGGCGTAGTCGCGCGCCTCATCGGCGCCCCGCGACACGACGTCGCGTGCCTGGTTGACCACGTCACGGCCGCGTTCCGCCCAGCCCGACGCCGAGTCAGAGGCCTTCTTGTACTGCTCCGAGGCCATGCTTCCCAGGTTACGCGCCTGTTCGCCAATCTGGCCCCGCAGCTCCGCGCCGGCTCTCGGCGCCAGCAGCATCCCGAGCCCGGCCCCGAGGACCGTGCCCGTCAGGAGGCCCATCATGAATCCGCCGCCACTGCCTTCGTTCTCATAGCGTTCGTAGTCGGACATCTGCAGCTCCTCTCACAAGCGGCCTTCGGTTCGTGCCTGCTCTTCTGGCCAGCGCGGCGCACTGCCGCCCTGACGGGGTGTCTCGCGATCCACGGGACGACCGCTGCGTGTCCCGTTACCGAAGAGCCCCTCCACGATGGAGCGCGCCCCGCCCATCAGGTCGATGACGCGCGCAACCTGACCGACCACCGACGTCCGCACGCGGCCGGCCGTCTCGTCCACGCGGTCGATGGTCTGCTGGATGGCCGAGTCGACCCGTTCGGTCCGGCGGCCAATCCGTTCGGTGACCTGGTGCACGTCGACCAGGATGGCGTCGACCCTGCCCATCAGCGCGTCGACACGCGCGATGAGCGGCGCGACGCGACGTTCCTCGAGATCGGCGATGGTCCGGGCCAGGCCGCGGTACAGCCGCCACCCCGCGACGGCGATGCCGATCAGGACGAGTCCCTGCACCAGGCTGACGGCCGCCATGATGCCCAGCAGGACGTTGGTCGTACTCAGATCGACCACAGGCATGCTCCTAGTGGGTGCTCCCCTCGAACGCGCCGGCCCGGGCGGCCTTGAACTCGCTCACCACCCGCGCCCCTTCGTTCGCCATCTCGCCGACCTTCTCGATGGTCCGCTGGAATCGCTGGAACTCCTGACGCAGGTCATCGACCATCGGCTCGAGCCGATCGCGGAATCCCCGTCCGTGCTCGGTCAGGAAGAGGTACGCCGCCGCGGCGCCAATCAGCGCCCCTGCCACCGCCCCTGCTGCCACCTTCGCGTTCTGGTTCACCGGTTCCCTCCGTTGGTCACCACAGGTTCCAAAACGGGTGCCATCGCGGCCGGTGCGACCCTCGGCGCCGCCACGGTCGAGGGCTCGAGGAAGACCGCGAGCGCCACGCCGTCCCAGCGATGCCCGTCGGGGCTGCCCTCTGCCTCGCGCCCGAGCGGCATGAGGCCGGTGTTCTGGGCCGGCAGGTTGAAGCGCCCCATGAGGTACTCACGCACGGCGGCGGCGCGTGTCGACGAGCGCCGGAACTGCTCGTCTTCGGTCCCCTCGCCGGCAAACCCTTCAACGACCAGCGGGGCCGCGGGAAGGAAGCGCAGGAAGGTGGCCATCGCCGCGTCCAGACGGGCGCGCCCCTCATCGGTGAGCACCTCATCGCGCGGGGCTCCAGCCGACGCACCCGGGGCCGGGCTGGCAAACAGGACCGCGGACGACAGCCAGATTCGCATCGCCTTCCGCCCGCCCCGTTCGAGGGCGCCCCGGCGGTATTCGTCCGGCGAGAGCGCATCCAGGTCGAAGTACCCCCGGCGGTTGAAGAAGCCGCGGAACAGGAAATTGCGCTTCAGCGCCTCCATGTTGTCGGCGAGGTCGGCGGTCGCCTCGCGCGCCTGCGTCACCGTGGTGCGCATGTCGCCGATCAGTCCCTGCGCGGGTCCGTCACCCGACTGGACGCGCGCGATCACCTGGCGGGCATCGGCGGTCATCGCCTGCACGTTGGCCATCGTCGCGGCCGCCTGCTCGGTGATCGTGCGGATGCGGGTGTAGAGCGCATCATCCTGCACGAGCTTGCCGAGCGTGCCGCGGCCTTCACGCACCGAGGCGAGGATGTCGCTCGTGTCGCCCGAGATGCGCGCCCCGTTCTTCGCGATGATCGTCAGTTCGGGGCGCAGGTCGGCGAGCAGCCCGTGTGCATCGTCGGCGGTCGCCGCCACCTGCTGCACGGCGTGCTCGATGTCACCCCGCAGCGCCTCGACGGTGTCGGTGACCAGGCCGATCGCCTGGCTCGCCTGGCCGAGGAGGTCGGCGATGGCGAAGGGCTCACGGCTGGGGATGGTGCCGCCATCCGGCAGCGGCGGCGCGCCGGCCGTTCCGCTCGCGATGTTGACGAAGATGGCGCCGACGAGCCCTTCCGTCTGCGTCCACGCGAGCGAGTCGGTGCGCACGAGCGGATGCAGGTCTTCGCGGACGAGCATCCGGACACGGAACTTCCCGTCCGGCCGGTCGGGGTACTCGATGTCGACCACCTCCCCCGCGTCGGCGCCGGCCACGCGCACCACCGCGCCCGACTCGAGCTGTCCGAGCGCCGCAAACTCCGCGCGGACGGTGAACCGCTTCTGGAAGAGGTTCCGCCGTTCGCCGATCAGGAACAGGCCGACGGCGAACACCAGGAACCCCACCAGCACGAACACGCCCGCGCCAACCAGTCGCGCCCCGCGCACTACCCGCCTCCCTCTGACTGCATGAACGCCACGACCAGCGGGTCGGCGCTGCGCTCGAGTGCGGCCACGTCCCCGCTCGCGATCACCCGCCCTTCGTGCAGGACGGCCAGGCGATCGCCCAGCCGCCGCGCGCTCGGCATGTTGTGGGTGACCACCACGACGGTCGTCCCCCGGCGCTTCTGCGTGTCGAGCAGTGCGTCAATCTCGGACGACGTGATCGGATCGAGCCCGGCACTCGGCTCGTCGACGAGCAGGATGTCGGGTTCGAGTGCCATCGCGCGCGCCAGCCCGGCTCGCTTGCGCATGCCGCCCGACAGGTCGGCCGGCATCCGCTCGTACGTGCCGTCCAGACCGACGTCGGCCAGACGCGCGCGGGCCGTCTCTCGGATGCGGGCGTCGGGCCAGTCGGTATGCCGCCGCAACGGGAACGCCACGTTCTCCCCGACCGAAATCGAGTCGAACAGCGCGGCGTTCTGGAACAGGAACCCCATGCGCCGACGAACGCGGGCCAGCCCGCGCGGCGGCAGGCTCGTGATGTCCTCGCCATGCACGATGACCCGACCGCTGTCGGGACGCATCAGCCCCACGATGTGGCGCAGCGTGACGCTCTTGCCGGTCCCGCTGCGTCCCAGGAGGCAGAAGCCGGTGCCGGCCGGGATGTCGAGGCTGACGTCGCGCAGCACGGGACGGCCGTCGAGCACCTTGGTCAATCGGTCGAGCTGGATCGCGGACGGCGTACTCATGCGCGTGCCGGAAACAGGAAGAAGATCACCCGCACGAGCAACACGTTGACCACGATGATGGCGATCGAGGAGAAGACCACACTGCGCGTCGCGGCACGTCCGACCCCCTCGGTGCCCTGCGTGGTGGTGAAACCCAGGTACGACGCGAGCGTGCCGATGAGCATGCCGAACACCGCGGTCTTCAGCGTGGCGGGGATGAAGTCCTGGTACTCGACCAGCGAGAAGGCGCGGCGGAAGTAGAGCGTCCACGACATCCCGCTGACCGCCGCCTCGGCGGCGTAGCCGCCGACGATGCCGCAGAAGTCCATGACCGCCGTGAGGATCGGCAGGGCGATGATGCGGGTGACCGCGAGGAACTTGAGCGGGTCGACCGCCAGCGCCTCGAGTGCGTCGATCTGCTCGGTGACCTTCATTGCGCCGATTTCCGCGCCAATGCCGGCGCCGACGCGGCCGGACACGAGCAGCCCGGTCGTCAGCGGGCCCGTCTCGCGGATCAGCGCGATGGCGAGGCCGGCGGGGATGAGGCTTTCGGCGCCGAAGCGCTCGAGCGACGCGCGCGTGTGCATCGAGAGCACGACGCCGATGGCGAACCCGGACAGCCCGATGAGCGGGAGCGACCGCCAGCCGATCTCGTACACGTGGCGGACGATCTCCCCCAGCTCCCACGGCGGACGAACCGCCGCGAGCAGCACACGGCCGGCGAAGATCGAGACGCTCCCGAGCCACGCGAACGCCCCGATGACCAACGAGCCCAGCCGGTCCAGCATGCCCCGGCCGTTTGTGCAACGGACGGGCCACCGCTCAGCGCCCGGGGGCCTCAGCCGGTCAGCAACCCGGATTCAGGAGTTCGAGCCGGCCGCGGCGGCGGCAGCCGCGGCGCGCTGCTGGGCGCGCTGGTCCTTGATCTCGTGCTTCTTCATCTTGCTGTACAGGGTCGGACGGTAGAGGCCGAGGATCTGCGCCGCCTCCTGCTTGTTCCAGTTGGTGCGCTGGAGCGTCTGCAGGATCGACATCTTCTCGATCTCGGCGAGCGTGCGGTGCGGAGGGATGGTGAACTCCTGCGCCGGCGCGCCCTCGTCGCGGATCGACTCGGGGAGGTCGTTGGGCGTGATCTCGCCTGTCTTGCAGACGAGCACCGCGCGCTCGATGGCGTTCTCGAGTTCACGCACGTTCCCCGCCCAGCGATTCCGGATGAGCAGGTGGTAGGCCGCGGGTGAGATCGCACGCACGCTCTTGGAGTAACGCTGGTTGAACTTCGAGAGGAAGTGGTTGCACAACAGCGGGATGTCCTCGGTGCGCTCCCGGAGCGGCGGCACCCGCAGCGTGATGGTGTTGATCCGGAAGTAGAGGTCTTCGCGCAGCTTCCCTTCCCGGAGCGCCACGTCGAGGTCGATGTTGGTGGCGCAGATGAGGCGGAAGTCGACGTGCACCAGGCGGTCGCTGCCGATCGGACGGTATTCGCGTTCCTGCAGCACCCGCAGCAGCTTCGTCTGCAGGTAGGGCGGCATCTCGCCGATCTCGTCGAGCAGCAGGGACCCGCCTTCCGCCATCTCGAGGAGCCCGATCTTGTCGGCCGTCGCGCCGGTGAACGCCCCTTTCTTGTAGCCGAAGAGCTCGCTTTCGATCAGGTCCTTCGGAATCGCCGCGCAGTTGATCTTGATGAACGGTCCCTTCACACGGTTGGAGTTGTAGTGGATCGCGTTCGCGATCAGCTCCTTGCCGGTGCCGTTCTCGCCCTGGATGAGGATGTTCGCGTCGCTGGCGGCGACACTCTCGACGAGCTCGAAGAGTTCCTTCATCTTCTTGCTCTGCCCGACGATGTTCGCGAAGCTGTACTGCCCGCGAATCTGCTCCTTGAGCTGCTGGTGCTCGGCACGCTCCTGCGTGCGGTCGAGCGCCTTGCGGAGCATGTCGAGCAGGCCGTCCTGGCTGACCGGCTTCTCGAGGAAGTAGAACGCCCCCGCCTGCCCCGCTTCGACGGCACGCGAGATCGTCCCCTGCCCGCTGATCACGATGATCTCGGGCCAGGGATCGATCTCCTTGAGCCGGCGCAGCAGGCCAATCCCGTCGATGTCGGGCAGCATCAGGTCGGTGACCACGACGTCGGGCTGCCATTGCTTGAAGATTTCCTCGCCCCGCGTCCCGATGAGCGCGGTGCGCACCTCGTAACCCTCGGCCTCGATGACCATCTTGAGCCACTCGGTCATCGCCGGCTCATCATCGATCGCGAGGACACGCTTCCGGCGCTTGTTGGGGGACGTGGAGGCCATCGCTCTTCACCTGTGCGTTCGAGGGGGCGGCACTGTAGCACGCGTGGTCGTGGGAGGCGTCCGCAAACACTACATCCGGGCGGGCCCCCTCGACGAATCTTACAGAATGTCCTGTTTGGATTCGGCAAAATATCGCATGGCAGAGCTTGTTGTTGCAAGAATCGACGTTGGCGCGTCTCATGCGTAGCAGGCCAACCGTATCGCCCCGCGGAATTTGTCACGCTCGGGGCCTCGGAGGGTCTCCGTGGAGTACCAGTCCGGCTTCGGCAATGAGTTCGCAAGCGAAGCGGTATCAGGCGCGCTTCCGATCGGCCAGAATTCGCCGCAGCGGCCCCCGCTGGGGTTGTACACTGAACAGATCAGCGGCACGCCGTTCACGGCACCACGGGCATCCGCGCGCCGCAGCTGGACGTACCGCATCAGGCCGTCCGCGCGCCATGCGCCGTTCGAACCGGTCCAGCTGGCGCCGGATTGGCGCACCGCGCCGCTGGTCGACGGACTGACCACGCCGGCCCAGTCTCGCTGGAGCCCCGCACCCCTCCCGGCTGCACCAACCGACTTCCTCGATGGACTGCGCACCCTCTGCGCAGGCGGCTCGGCTGAGCTGCAGATCGGCTGCAGCATCCACATCTACACGGCGACCCGCAGCATGTCGGGGCGGTACCTGGCCGACCATGACGCGGAGCTGCTGATCCTGCCGCAGGAGGGCGGACTGCACCTGCGGACCGAGATGGGCCGCCTCGACGTGAACCCTGGCGAGTTTGGGGTCGTCCCGCGCGGCATCCGCTTCGCGATCGACCTGATGGGGCCGTCTGCGCGCGGCTACGCCTGCGAGAACTACGGCCCGCTGCTGCGGCTCCCCGAGCGGGGACCGATTGGCGCGAACGGCCTCGCCAACGAACGCGACTTCCTCGCGCCGGTCGCAGCCTACGAGGACGTCGAGACCACCTGCGAATGTCTCGTACGACACCAGGGGCGCCTCTGGCGGGTGACGCTCGATCACTCTCCCCTCGATGTCGTCGCCTGGCATGGCAGCTACACCCCCTACAAGTACGACCTGTCACGCTTCATGGCGCTGAACTCGGTCACCTTCGACCACCCCGACCCGTCGATCTTCACGGTGCTGACCTCGCCATCGGCGATCCCCGGCACCGCCAACGTCGACCTCGTCGTCTTCCCCCCCCGATGGACGGTGGCGGAGCACACCTTCCGTCCGCCCTGGTTTCACCGCAATGTCATGCACGAATTCATGGGACTGATTACCGGCCGCTACGACGCGCGCCAGGAGGGCTTCCTTCCGGGCGGCGCGAGCCTGCACCCGGCCCTGAGCGGGCACGGCCCCGACGCCGCCACGGTGCACCGCGCGAGCGAGGTCGACCTGCAGCCGGAGCGAATCTCCGATACGCTGGCGTTCATGCTCGAGACCAGCCTGCCGCTCGCCCTCACGCCCTATGCGAGAAGTTGCCCTGAACGCCAGGCGGACTACCACCGCACCTGGGAGTCGCTCGAACGGCGGTTCCGCCCATGACACGCCGCGCGGTACGCGCAGAGACCCCGGTCGTCGTGCAGGCGCTGCTCACCGGCGCGGTCGACTACGCCGGCACCTACCCGCCGGCCGGGCACACGGTCGACGCCGCCCTGGCGCAGTACGCCGAGGCCCGCGGCTCCGCGAGCGCATGGCTGCTCGGGCGCCTCGTGTTGCCGGCGGCGACCACTCCGGCGCTCGAGGAGACGCTGGCGCCATGGACCGACGCCTCCGCCCCGTGGCCTGTCACGGTGGTGCTCGGCGAGGACCCGCTCGCTGACGCCGCGCGCGTGTCGGACACGCCGCTGACCCGCGCCACGATCACCTCCGTCGAATTCCGCCCCCGCAGCGCGGAGGCGATCGCGCTGGTGACCGACGCTGTCCCTCCCGGGACGGAGGTCTACGTCGAAGTGCCACCGGGCGCCGCGCTCGACGGGTGGCTCGAGCGCATCGCGGCGGCGGGCGCTCGTGCGAAGATCCGCACGGGCGGGACATCGGGCGATCTCTTTCCAGCGCCCGACGCCGTGGCACAGTGGCTCGCCGCGTGCCTGCGGCATGGCGTCCGCCTCAAGGCCACGGCCGGCCTGCATCACGCCCTGAACGGTGAATACCCGTTGACCTATGCTCCGGGGAGTCCGACCGCGTCGATGCTCGGGTTCCTCAACCTGCTGGTGGCGGCCGCCGCCCTGTCCGACGGCGCGACCGTCGGGGATGCCGCCGCTTTGCTGGCCCGCGGCGATGCCCCGAGCCTGGCAGCGGACGGAACCGTGCTGCACTGGGGCGAGTACCGCCTCACGGCCGACGCCGCCCTGCACGCCCGGCGGCGCCTGATCGATGGATTCGGGTCGTGCTCGGTCGCCGAACCGGCCGACGATCTGCACCGGCTCGGGTGGATTCCCCGCTGACCCCGGTTGCGTGACCACCGCATGGGCGACCTCGACCACACCCACGACGCGCGCATCCAGACCTGGGTCGCCTCGGCGACCCCGGGGTGCGACTTCCCGCTGCAGAATCTTCCGCTGGGGATCTTCCGCCCGGCGCACGACGCCAGCGCGCCCTGGCGCGTCGGGACGGCGATCGGCGCGCATGTGCTCGACCTTGGCGGCTGTGCCGAGGACGGGCTGCTCGACGATGCCGACCCGGCGGCCCTCCACGCGCTCGACGCCGACACCCTGAACGGGTTGATGGCATTGCCGGGCACGACCGTCACGTCGCTCAGGCACGCGGTGCATGCCCTGCTGCGGGCCGACACGGGGCATCGGCGTGCGACGGAGCGGCGGCTGCACGCGATGGAGGCGGTGACGCTCCGCCTGCCGGTGCGCATCGGCAACTACACCGATTTCTACGCGTCGCTGCACCATGCGACCAACACCGGCCGGCTGCTCAGGCCCGACTCGCCGCTGATGGCCAACTACCCCTGGCTGCCGGTCGCGTATCACGGGCGCCCCTCGTCGGTCGTGGTCAGCGGCACCCCGGTGCGTCGTCCCTGGGGGCAGCAGCGCACCTCGAGCGGCGTCCCCGAGCTGCGCCCGTCCGGCAAGCTCGATCTGGAACTCGAGGTCGGGCTGTTCGTCGGTGCCGGAAACCCGCTCGGGGAGCCGATTCCGATCGCCGAGGCGGCGGATCACCTGTTCGGCTGCTGCCTGCTGAACGACTGGTCGGCCCGCGACATCCAGGCGTGGGAGTACCAGCCGCTTGGCCCCTTCCTCGGGAAGAACTTCGCCACGACGATTTCACCGTGGGTGGTGACACGACAGGCGCTGCTCCCGTTCCGGACGGCACCCGCCCCACGCGAGCCCGGCCTGCCGGCGCCGCTCCCCTATCTCTCGGACGTGCGCGAGGCCACCACGGGGGCGTTCGACATCCACCTCGAGTGGCAGCTGCGGACCACGCGGATGCGCGAAGGTGGCGACGCCGCGGTCACGGTGGCCCGCACGAACCTGGGCAGCCTGCTCTGGACCCCTGCGCAGCTGATCGCGCACCACACCGTGAACGGCTGCAACCTCGAGCCCGGCGACCTGTTGGGGAGCGGCACGGTGTCGGGTCCAGACGCGACCGCCTGCGGCTCGATGCTGGAGCTCACGAAGGGGGGCCGCGAGCCCTGGACACTGCCCAACGGCGAGACGAGGGGCTTCCTCGAGGACGGCGACGAGGTGGTACTGCGCGGCCGGTGCTCCGCGCCGGGCGCGGCCTCCATCGGCTTCGGCGAGTGCCATGGGCGCATCTCGCCAGCGCGGTGAGCCGATCCCGATCTACGACGCGATGCGCGCCTGCCCCTGCGCGGCGCCGGCGCGGGCGCGAGCGTCAGCCAGCAGGCCATCCCAGAACCGCTGCACCCCATCGAGCATCCGTTCCCCCGACGCCAGGAACCGGTCGGCGTCGAACGTCGGCGCGTCGGCGCAGGCGCGCAGCTCGTCCCAGACGTGCGCGCGGTGCTGGTCTTCGATGCGCGCGTGCCAGGTGAAGAACGCCAGGGACAGAACAGGGCACTCGCGTGCCTTCACCTGTTCGAGGCCGGCAATCAGCTCGTGCCAGAAGCCGGCGGCCGCCCAGTTCTCCACCGCGAACGCCGCGCCCATGGCTTCGTTCTCGTCATCACTGCCATAGAGGCGGAACAGC
>CANIAI010000028.1 GCA_947465275.1 Acidobacteriota bacterium
GTGATGGATAGCTACGAACTGGCGGGACGCCTCAGGCAGGTGCCGGCGCTCGCCGAGATGCGCCTCATCGCGGTGACCGGCTACGGGCAGGAATCAGATCGGCTGCGCGCGCGCGAGGCCGGCTGCCATCACCACATGGTGAAGCCGGTCGACCTCGACTGCCTCTACGGCCTGCTCGACGACGTGGTGCCGGTGGGCGGCAGCCCGGCCGGCTGACTGTATTCCTCGCGGTACATGCGCAGCAGCACGAAGAAGTAGGAGATCGAGAGGGGACCGAGCAGCAGGCCGAGCAGTCCGAACACGTTCAGCCCGGCGAAGGCGCCGACCAGCGTGATCATCGGGTGCACGTCCGAGATCCGCTGCCCCACCATCGGCCGCACGACGTTGTCGACCGTCGACACGATCACGCCGCAGAACGCGGCGAGCGCGATCGCGGCGCCGTACTGCCGGGTGATGAGCAGCGCGATCACGCCGGGAATCCAGACCACGGTGCTCCCGAAGAGCGGCAGGACCGAGGCGATCGTGGCGACGACGCTCCAGAAGAGGGGGCTCGACAGCCCGACGGCCCAGAAGCCGAGGCCCACGAGGCTGCCCTGGATCACCGCGATGAGGACGCTGCCGAGGAGCGTGGCTCGCGTCGCGCTCTCGAAACGGGCGAGCAGCTCGTCGGCGTGCGCGGCCGAGAACGGGATGAACGGCCGCACCGCTTCCCACGTCCCGCGGCCGTTCATGAGCAGGTAGTAGACGCCGAAGAGCGCGATGACCAGGTTCAGCACCGTCGACGCCGCGCCGCCGACGAAGGCGGCGGCTTCGGCCGCCATCCAGCCCGTCGCGGTGCCGGCGAACTCGCCGAGGCGGGCGCCGACATCGAGCGGCCCGATGCGCAGTGTCGAGAGCCAGGCGACGACGCCGCTCGCCTGCCCCCCCCGCACGGCGTCCGGGAGTTGCGTGACGACGACGCCCACGAGCCAGACCGCCGGCGCGATGATGAGCAGCGTGATGCCGGTGATGACGAGCGCGGCGGCGAGTCCGCGTGACATGCGGCGCGTCAGGCGCGCGAAGATGGGCGCCGCCAGCACATGCAGCACGAGCGCGAGCAGCAGGCCGCCGCTGTAGGGGGCCACCAGCAGCAGCACGCCGAGCCCGACGGCGACGATGACACCGATGGCGACGCGCTGACGGATCGCGGGAGACGAGGAGAGCATCGGGAGCCCCTGCATACTAGCAGCAGCCCGGCAGTCCGCCGGCATGCCGCCACGGCCGGCGACAGCCTGACGGCACGCGCCGTGCTGCCAATCGCGGGCATGCCGACACGCGAGAACCAGCCGGGGCAGACGCCCGGGCGTACGCCGGACGACCCGCCCCCGACGGTGCCGCCCACCCCTGAGCCGCCCCCGTCGGTGCCGCCGACGGAACCGACCCCCGAGCCGGTGCGAGACCCGCCGCCCGATGGCAACCCGACTGGGCCGTACATCGTGGAACCGGTCGAACCATAGCGGTATGGAGATTCAGGACAACCGTACGGCGCACCAGTTCGAACTGCCGGTGACCGGCGGGGTCGCCCGGTTGGAATACCGGCGCACGCCGCACGCGCTTGTGCTGTTGCACACCGAGGTCCCCGAGTCGGCGCGCGGTGGTGGAGTGGGCGGGCGGCTCGTCGACGCCGCGCTGCAGGCCGCCAGGGCCGAGGGGCTCACCGTGACGCCGCTCTGTCCCTTCGCCCGGGCGCACATGGAGGCGCATGGTGACGCGACGGGCCGTCCGTCGCCCTGACGCCTTGTGAAGCGGAGGGGCGGCCGTCCGATTCCATGCGGGTAGTGGAGAAGCCCGGATACACACGGTTCACCAGGACCACGAAGCGGGTCATTCCGCAGGAAGACTATCCACCGTTACCGATGACCTCCCCCCGATCGACCCATCAAGCTGATCGTGCGCCGTGGCGCCCTTCGCCGATTCCACAAGCTGAAGCAGGAAACCCAGGAGCTGCCTGTCGAGGTGACCTGGGATCGCCGGACGGAAGACCGTCGCGCGACGCCACCCGACGAGGCGGTGACCGACCGTCGCACGAGCGACCGTCGCAGGAAGCCGTCGTTCACCTGGGAGCTGGCCGACTTCGTGGTGGTCCCGGGCTCGGAGACCGACGCCGGCGACGACACCGATAGCGCCGAACCGCAGGCGACGCAGCAGCCGATCCCCGAGGGGGTCGAACTGGGGCCGCGTCCGCTCGAACAGCGGGCCCGCCGCAAGTCGCGCTAGGCGGCTCCGGACAGGCCGGCCACGCGCGCGACGCGCTCGTAGTGCGCGATCCGCTCGCGCCGGTAGGGAATCAGCGACGAGAGGATGATCTCGTCGGCGCCGCTCTCGTCCGCCAGCCGTTCCAGCCCCGCTCGCACCCGCTCGGGGCCGCCGATGATGGCGCCCCGCAGGAACTCGTCGACGATCGCCTGCTCGTCGGGCGAGTACGCGTAGGCGAGCGCTTCCTCGAGGGTCGGGATCGGCGCCCGCCGCCCGGTCCGGATGCGCACCACCGACAACCGCACCGGCGCCGCGAGCTGTTCCGCATGCGCGTCGTCCTCCCCGCAGATCACTGTCACCGCGAGCATCGCGTAGGAACGCGCGAGCGAGGACGACGGGCTGAAGTGCTTGCGGTAGAAGCCGAGCGCCGCGTGGGCGTTGCGCATGGCGAAGTGCCCGGCGAACGCGTAACGCAGCCCGAACGAGGCGGCCAGCTCGGCGCCGCCCAGCGATGAGCCGAGCATCCAGGTGGCGGGGAGCCGCACGTCGGTCGGCATCGGCCGAATCTGGTGGAACGGGTGGCTCTCGGGGAAGGTGCCCTGGTCGAACGCGAACAGTTCGAGCAGCCGCTGGTTCGGGTCCTTCACCGGGTCACGCTGCAGCGCCGCCGCGGTGACCGGGTCGGTGCCGGGGGCGCGGCCGAGGCCGAGATCGATGCGGCCGGGGTGCAGCGCCTCGAGGGTCCGGAAGATTTCGACCACCCGCAGCGGATTGTGGTTCGGCAGCATGATGCCGCCTGCCCCCACGCGGATGCGCGACGTGACGGCCGCGATGTGCGCGATGAGCACCTCGGGGGCCGACGCGGCCACGTTGGCCATGTTGTGGTGTTCGGCCAGCCAGAACCGGGCGTAGCCCAGCGCGTCGCACGCCTGGGCCACGGCAACCGAGTCGCGCAGGGCGTCGCTTGGCAGGGCGCCGGTGGCCACCGGCGAGAGATCGAGGACGGACAGCGGAACCACGCCCCAGTGTACCCCCCGCCTTCGCCGGATTGCCGAGGGGAACCCAGCTGGCTTCGGCGGGGCAGGCATGCGCATCGCTGCACGCACCCTCAATTTTCCGCCGCAACTGACGAATAACGATCACAGAGTGCACGATCCCTGGCTGAAGCCCGCGACGGTCAACTCCGACTCGCGCGAAGGCGTCTACGTGGCCCGGCAGCCGATCCTGAACGGCGCCGGGCAGGTGTTCGGGTACGAGCTGCTGTACCGGGCTGGCGCCGAGGCGTCGACCTGCGTGGCGCCGACCGACCTGGCCGCGTCGCGCGTGCTCAACGACGCCGTGCTGTCGCTCGGGCTCGACAACCTCACGAGCGGCAAGCGTGCCTTCATGAACCTGAGCCGCACGCTGCTGCTCAGCGACTACGCGACGCTGCTGCCCTCGAAGTCGGTGGTGCTCGAGGTGCTCGAGACGGTCGAGGTCGACGACATGATCGTGAAGGCGATCCGGACGCTGCGCGGCAAGGGCTACTCGGTCGCGCTCGACGACTTCGTGCTCGGCACCCCGGCCGACGTGCTGCTGCCCTACGTGAACTTCGTGAAGGTCGACGTCCTCAGCACGACGGCCGCCGACCGCGCGGCGATCCGGAAGGCGGTACCGAGCCCGGTGACGCTGCTCGGCGAGAAGGTCGAGTCGGCCGAGATGTTCGAGGAACTCCGGCAGTCGGGCTTCCACCTGTTCCAGGGCTATTTCTTCTGCCGCCCCAAGATGTTCACGGCGGGCGCGCTGTCGGCGCGCCGCATGGCGTACGCGCAGCTGCTCACCGCCCTCAACAACGACAACGTCACCGTCTCGCGTGTCGAAGACCTGATCAAGCACGATGCGTCGCTCAGCTACCGGGTGCTCCGCTGCGTGAACTCGGCCGCCTACGGTATCCGCCGGCAGATCCAGTCGATTCGGCAGGCGGTCGTGATGCTCGGCCTCGACCAGGTGCGCAAGTGGGCGTCGGTCTGGGCACTGGCCGGCCTGAACGAAGGATCGAGCGCGGAGCTGGTGACGGTGGCGATCCTGCGCGCCCGCTCGTGCGAGCTGCTGGCGCAGACGATCATGAGCCGCGAGGAAGCGGCCGAGTACTTCCTGCTCGGGCTCTCGTCGCTGCTCGACGTGATCCTGCAGAAGCCGATGGAAGAGGCGCTCGACGACCTGCCGCTGCCCGACACGATTCGCGGGGCGCTGCTGGGGCAGCAGAACCGGCCGCGCGCCATTCTCGACGCCGTGATCACCTACGAGCGCGGGCAGTGGGACGAGGCGACGCGGCACGTCGCGCTCGCGAACATCCCGCCCGAGAGCCTGCCGATGGCGTATGCCGATGCGTTGAAGTGGGCGCGCGAGCTGACGGCCACGTCGCGCCTCGCGGCCTGACGTTTCCGTCGCGCGGCCTTACGGCTCGATCTGGGCGCTGACCGCGCTGCCGTCGCTGACGGATCCCTGCCCGCGGGTGACGACCAGCTCACCCGGCCGTAACCCCTCGAGAATCTCGACGCCCAGCTCGGTCGACGCGCCGGTCTTCACGGCGCGCCGGCGTGCGACGCCATCACGCACCACGAAGACGGCCTGGTCGCTGCCCGCGGCGCCGCGCCCTCCCACGAGGGCGTCTGGCGTCACGAACGCGATGTTCCGCCGCTCCTCGCCGTCGATGTCGATCTCGATCGGCTGGTCGACCATCAGCGAGGCCGCCTCGAGCACCGACAGGCGGATGCGCAGGCGTCCCTCGGCATCGGGGATGCCCGACGGACGGTCGACGACGCGCAGCGGGATCGTGCGTCCGTCGATGAAGCCGGCGACGCGCGCGGAGGCGCCCGGGAGCACGTGCGACGCGTCGACGCCGGGGACGAGCGCCATCACCTCGAGCCGCGCCGGATCGACGATGCGGAGCACCGGGTCGGTGGAGGAGGGCTGCGCGAGATCGCCCGGGTTGTGCAGCCGGTTGGCGACCAGCCCCGAGAACGGGGCGCGCACGATCGTCCGGGCGGCGGCCGCGGTCGCGCGTGCCTGCGCGTTCTGCGCCACCATCAGCGCCGCCTGCGCGTCGGCGAGCTCGCGGTCCGCGGCATCCTGATCCACGCGCGGGACGAGCCCCCGCGTGACGAGGTCGCGCATGCGCGACTGCGCCACGCGCGCATTCTCGACCTGCGCCTGCAGCCGGTTCACCTCGGCCTGCTGGCGTGATGCCTCCTGCGCGGCAGCGGGCAGGTCGAAGCGGACGAGGAGGTCGCCGGCCGCGACCATCTCGCCTGCCTGGCGGGTCACCTCGACGACACGCGCCGGCTCGGGCGCGACGGCGAGGAACTCGGCGCCGTCGGCGGGCACGACGACGCCGCTGGCGTGCAGCGTCATCCGGAACGCACCGGTCTGTACCGCGCGGGCCGACACGGGGACCACCTCATCCTCGGGGGCGGCCTCCTGGGTCGAGGTGCCGCCCGTCCGCCTGCAGCCGGTGGCGACGGACGAGGCGAGCAGCAGGACGAGCAGGGCGATGCTCGCGCGACGCGAAAGGGGCAGGCGACGTGACTCCACGGCAGGGTGATCTTATAGTCAGCAGATGGCTGACGGGAGCGCCACGGGAAGCAACACGGGACGGGCCGAGCGACAGACCGGCCTGGTCGAGCGTCGACAGCGGTTCATCGAGCGGCAGAAGGCGCTGCGCCAGGAGACGGTCGACGTGCGGCTCGAGGGACAGGCGCCTCAGGGCACCGGTCCGGCGAATCGCCACGGGATGCCGCGGCTACCGGCGGGCCAGCACGAGGTGCGTAACTGGCCGGTGCTCGACCTCGGCGACCTGCCTGACATCGGCACGGCCGACTGGCGACTCGAGATCGGCGGCCTCGTGGCCAACCCGGTGACGCTCACCTGGGACGACTTCCTCGCGCTGCCGCAGGTCGAGGACTTCAGCGACTTCCACTGCGTCACCACCTGGAGCCGCTTCGACAACCGGTGGCGCGGCGTCCGCTTCCGCACGCTCGCCGAGTTGGTGGTCCCGAACGACGACGCCCGCTTCGTGCTCTGCACGGGCTACGACCGGTGGCCCGGCACGCGCATCCCGTACACGACGAACGTGCCGCTCGCCCGCGCGCTCGACGACGACGTGCTGCTCGTCCACACGTGGGAGGACGCGCCGCTGCCGCGCGAGCATGGCGGCCCCTGCCGGATGATTACGCCGAAGCTGTATGCCTGGAAGGGGACGAAGTGGATCCGCCGGATCGACTTCCTCGCCACCAACGCCCCCGGCTTCTGGGAGACGCGCGGCTACTCCAACACCGCCGAACCCTGGTTCGAGGACCGCTTCTCGGGCTGACGCGAGGCCGTCAGGCGAGTCCGGGGGACACGTAGCGCCGCACGATCGCCAGCAGCTGCTCGAAGCGGAACGGCTTCTCGAGCCAATCTTCGGTGCGCATCGCCTCGCGCTGGTCCCCGCGCAGTTCCGTCGCGGTGATCACCACCGTCGGTACGAGGGCCAGCTTCGGGTCGGCGAGCTGCCGCGCCCGCAGTTCGAGCCCGCTCACGCCCTCGCCCAGCTGCAGATCCAGGAGCAGCAGCGCGAGGTCACCGGCATCCTCCCGCATCTGCGCGAGCGCCTCTTCGCCGGACGACGCATCCTCCACCAGGAAACCGTGCAGCTCGAGCAGCTGCGCCATCCCCTGACGCACGTCGTCACGGTCCTCGACGATCAGGATCGAGCCGTGGCGGGGGACGGGCGGGGCGACGCCGGCCTGGCCGGCTGATGTGAGTTCCATGGGACGGGTCCTCCAACGACCGGAGGCTCCAGTCCATGAGTCATGCCAGCTCCTCGGTAGCGGAAGAACGCCGCCAGCCGCCGTCGGATGCGGCGCGCCGGTCGTTTTCACACGCCGCATCGGTCTGATGTGCAGCAATACCGTGCAGCGACACGTGCGGCGGGACCCTGCAGCGGGAGCGTGCGGCTCAGCTTCGCGCGCGCGGCGTGAACGCGGCCCGGGTGGTCGCCGGCTCGATGACCGCGAACGCGATCGTCGCGCCGAGCGAGACCGCGAACAGCAGCACCATCAGCGCGTCGTGCTGCTCGCCCACCAGCGTGCCGGCCACCGCGAGGCCGAGGACGAACAGCAGGTCGCCCACTCGCACCGCCCGCCAGACCTGCGTCCGCAGGTGGGCCAGCTCATCCGGATAGTTGCGCGACGTGAAGCAGAGGTGGAAGCGGAGCACCGACGACAGCACCACCCCGGCGAGCGTCACCAGGAAGATGATCCGGCCGGGCGACCCGCCGATCAGCCCGCGCACGGACCAGGCGGGGATCAGCATCAGCCAGTAGACGAGTCCCGCGAGACCCTGATGGAACTCCCACCAGCGGACGGCGGAGCGCTCGGGCCCGGGTGCGGGCGGCGCGAGCAGCGCCTCCACGGCGCGCAGCATCTCGGCCGCGGTCTGGAAGCGTTTCGCCGGGTCGCGCGCCAGCGCCCGTTCCGCGATTGCCTGCAGCGGGGCCGGGAGCGCCGGGTCGCCCGGGGCGAGCGGATGCTGTCCGGTGACCATCTCCGAGAAGAGCACGCCGACGGCGTAGAGGTCGGCCCTGGCGTCGGCCACGGCGCCGCCCAGCTGCTCGGGCGCCATGTACGCCGGCGTGCCGGGCGCGGCCGCGATCGTCAGGCGCGTGTGCTCGATCCGGTCGAAGCGCGCGATGCCGAAGTCGACGATCTTCACCGCGTCGCCCACGGTGACGAGGATGTTCTCGGGCTTCAGGTCGCGGTGCACGATGCCGGCGTCGTGCGCGGCCGCGAGCGCGCGCAGGATGTCGGCGGTGGTGTCGAGCGCCCGGTGCAGCGGCAGCGGTCCGTCGTGCAGCGCCTCACGCAGCGTGCGCCCCGGGATGTATTCGGTGGCGAGGTAGAGCGCCCCGTCGATCTCCTCGAGGCGGTAGACCGACGCGATGCCCGGGTGCTTGATGGCCATCGCGGCGAGCGCCTCGCGGCGCAGCCGCTCGCGCATGACCGGGTTGCCGGCCGCCTCCCCACGCAGCGCCTTCAGGGCCACCGCATGATGCAGCCGCTCGTCGTAGGCGAGATAGACCACCCCGATGCCGCCCGACCCGAGCTCGCGCTCGATCCGATACGCGCCGACGTGCGTGCCCGGCGCGAGCACGGTGCTGACGCCGGCGGCGGGCGCGAGGCCGCCGGACGGCACGTCGAGCGGACTGTCGAGAGGGCTGCCGGCGCCGTCGTGCGCGGCCAGCAGGGCGAGCGCCTCGGCGACGAGCGTCTCGTCCGCGTCAGGCTGTTCCCGCAGCCACGCCGCGCGCTGGTCGGCCGGCAGGTCGAGCGCGCCCTGGAAGAGCGGCTTCAGCCGGCGCCAGCGCTCGGGAGTCATCTCAGCCGAGTTTCGCGCTCAGCCACGCGCGGGCCATGGCCCATTCGCGTTTGACCGTGGCGGGAGAGATGTCCATCGCCTCGGCCGTCTCCTCGACGGTGAGGCCGCCGAAGTACCGCAGCTCCACCACGCGGGCCTGCGTGGCGTCGAGCGCCGCCAGCTCCACGAGCGCCTCGTCGAGGGCGAGCAGGTCGACCGAGCGCGCCTCGGCCGCGAGCAGCGCGTCGTCGAGCGTGATCTGCTCGCGGGGCCCGCCGCGCTTCTGCGCGTGCCGGGCCCGCGCCTGCTGCACCAGGATCTGCCGCATCGAGAGTGCCGCGATGGCGACGAAGTGGGTGCGGTTGGCGAACGCGCGCGGCCGCTCGGCCGCCATCCGCAGGTATGCCTCGTTCACGAGCCCCGTCGCCTGGATGGTGAGGGCGTGCCGCTCGCGCTGCACGTAGCGGGCGGCGATGCGGCGGAGCTCGTCATAGACGAGCGGCATCAGCGAGGCGACCTGCCGCTCGTCGTGGCTCATCGGCGTTCGATGGTCACCGACTCGATCACGACCGGCGTCTTCGGCCGATCACCCGCGCCGACGGGCGTGCGCCCGATGATCCGCACCACGTCCAGCCCGTCGACCACCTCACCGAAGACGGTGTGGCGGTTGTCGAGGTGCGGCGTCGGTCCGAGCGTGATGAAGAACTGGCCGCCGTTGGTGTTGGGTCCGCGGTTCGCCATCGAGAGGATGCCCGCCTTGTCGTGGCGGAGCTGCGGATGGAACTCGTCCGCGAACTCGTACCCCGGCCCGCCGATGCCCTGGCCGAGCGGGTCGCCGCCCTGGATCATGAACCCGTCGATGACCCGGTGGAACACGATGCCATCGTAGTACCGCGCGGTGGTCTTCTGCCGTGTGCGGGGATCGGTCCACTCCTTCGTGCCCTCGGCGAGCCCGACGAAGTTCTCGACGGTGCGTGGCGCCTCCTGGTCGAACAGGCGGATCGTGAAATTGCCGAGGGTGGTCGTGAACGTCGCGAAGACTCCGGCCAACGGTTGGCTCCTTCCGTGCAAGTGGCCCTGATTGGGCTATGAACCCAAGAGGATACCACCGCACCGCAGTACAATCCGGGGCATGCAGGGCGTGACGGCAACGGCAGAGGAGGCCCTGCTCGCGGCGGTAGCCGCGGGCACGAGCGACGACCCGTTCAGCACCCTCGGACGCCACTGGTCGGACGACAGCCACCGTACCGTCGTCGTCCGCACGATGCAGACCGCTGCCGACGCCGTCGACCTGCTGGTCGGCGACCGCGCCATCCCCATGACGCGCCGCTTCGCCGAGGGGCTGTTCGAGGCAACCGTGCCGGCCGCCGGCGATTCGCTCGAGGCGCTCGCCCATCGCTTCCGCGTGCACGACCGTGGCGCGGCCCGCGAGGTCAACGACCCCTACCAGTTCGGACCGGTGCTCACCGAGTTCGACCTCCACCTGTTCGCGGAAGGCACGCACTACTCGGCCTGGAAGCAGCTCGGGGCGCGCCGGCGCACGATCGGCGTGGTGACGGGCATCCATTTCGCCGTCTGGGCCCCCAATGCGCAGCGCGTCAGTGTCATTGGCGACTTCAACCGGTGGGACGGGCGCATGCACCCGATGCGCAAGCTGTTCCCGACCGGCATCTGGGAGGTCTTCATCCCCGACCTGCCGGACGGCGCCTGCTACAAGTTCGAGGTCCGGACCTCGGGCGGGCACCTGCTCCACAAGGCCGACCCGTACGGCCGCCGCTTCGAGGTGCCGCCGAACACCGCCTCGGTGGTCTGGGACGACGGCGCCTACGAGTGGCGCGACGGCGAGTGGATGCGCGACCGCGCGGCCGGCGACGGCTGGCGCGAGCGTCCGATGTCGATCTACGAGGCGCACCCCGGTTCGTGGAAGCGGATCCCCGAGGAAGGCAACCGGCCGCTGACCTATCGGGAACTGGCGCATGACCTCGTGCCGTACCTGCGCGAGATGGGGTTCACGCACCTCGAGCTGCTGCCGGTCATGGAGCACCCGTTCTCGGGATCGTGGGGCTACCAGGTCATCGGGTTCTACGCGCCGACGAGCCGCTTCGGCACGCCGGATGACTTCCGGTACCTCGTCGACGAGTGCCACCGCTACGGCATCGGCGTGATTCTCGACTGGGTGCCGGGGCACTTCCCGAAGGATCGCCACGGGCTCGCGCAGTTCGACGGCACCGCGCTCTACGAGCACGCCGACCCGCGGAAGGGCGAGCACCAGGACTGGGGCACGCTGATCTTCAACTACGGCCGCAACGAGGTGCGCACGTTCCTGCTGAGCAACGCCCTCTTCTGGCTCGAGGAGTTCCACATCGACGGGCTGCGCGTCGACGCGGTCGCGTCGATGCTCTACCTCGATTACTCGCGCGAGGCGGGGCAGTGGATCCCGAACCAGTTCGGCGGGCGCGAGAACCTCGAGGCGGTCGAGTTCCTGAAGCAGCTGAATACCGTGACGCACGGGCGCGCGCTCGGCAGCATCACGATCGCCGAGGAGTCGACCTCATGGCCGGCGGTGAGCCGTCCGGTGTACGTCGGCGGACTCGGGTTCAGCTACAAGTGGAACATGGGCTGGATGCACGACATGCTCGAGTACGTCGAGCAGGACCCGGTGCACCGCCGCTGGCTGCACGGCCAGATCACCTTCTCGATGCTCTACGCGTTCACCGAGAACTTCGTGCTGCCCTTCTCGCACGACGAGGTGGTGCACGGCAAGCACTCGATGCTCGACAAGATGCCCGGTGACGTCTGGCAGAAGCACGCGACCCTGCGGGCCCTCTACGGCTACATGTTCGGGCACCCCGGGAAGAAGCTGCTGTTCATGGGGTCGGAGTTCGGCCAGTGGCGTGAGTGGAACCACGACGCCAGCCTCGACTGGCACCTGCTCGACGAACCGATGCACGCGGGAATGCAGCGCTGGGTGCGTGACCTGAACCAGGTCTACCAGCGGGAGCGCGCGCTCCACGAGATCGACTTCGACGCCCGCGGCTTCAGCTGGATCGACTGCCACGACAAC
>CANIAI010000029.1 GCA_947465275.1 Acidobacteriota bacterium
AGAAGCGCTTCCTCGGCGGCTTCATGGTCGCGGGCGTGATCGCCACCGCCGCGATGGCCACCATCGGGCGCGGCGAATGGCTGTTTGCCGCCGCCGTGTTCGTCGTCGCGAACGTCGCGATCGCCGCCAGCTTCGTGTTCTACGACTCGCTGCTGCCGCACATCGCGGCTCCCGACGAGATGGATCGCGTCTCGACCGGGGCGTACGCCATCGGATACCTCGGCGGCGGGCTCCTGCTGGTGGTGAACCTCGCGTGGATTCTCTTCCCCGCCACGTTCGGGCTTGCCGACCGCGTCGCCGCCAGCAAGCTGTCGTTCGTCAGCGTCGCCGTCTGGTGGCTCGTCTTCTCGCTGCCGCTGTTCCGCCACGTGCCCGAGCCCCCCGCGCAGAGTGACCGCGCCGGCCGCCGCGCAGGCGCCCCCGTCCCGGGGCCGTTCCGGCAGGTGTGGCAGACGTTCCACGAGCTGCGACGCTACCGGCAGGCGTTCCTGATGCTGCTCGCGTTCCTGCTCTACAACGACGGCATCCAGACGATCATCCGGATGGCCGCGGTCTACGGCGCCGAAATCGGCATCGACCAGAACGCGCAGATCGCGGCGTTCGTCGTCGTCCAGTTCGTGGGGGTGCCCTTCTCGTTCCTCTTCGGCGCGCTCGCCCAGCGGACCGGCGCGCGGCCGGCGGTCTTCGGCGCGCTTGCCGTCTACACGGGCATCAGCGTGCTCGGCTACTTCATGACGGCGGCGTGGCAGTTCTTCCTGCTGGCCTTCCTGGTCGGCACCGTGCAGGGCGGGAGCCAGGCGCTGAGCCGGTCGATGTTCGCGCGGATGATCCCGCGCGAGAAGTCGTCCGAGTACTTCGGCTTCTTCTCGGTGTTCGAGAAGTTCGCCGGCGTCGCCGGGCCGGGCCTCTTCGCGGTGTCGGTCAGCCTGTTCGGCTCGAGCCGGGCGGCGGTGCTGTCGGTGATCGTGTTCTTCATCGCCGGGGCGCTGGTGCTGACCCGGGTGGATCTTGAAGCTGGTGAACGGGAGGCACGCCACGGGTGAGCCTCGCTCACACGATGCCCGGCGCATGGCGCCGCCACGGGCGGATGCGCGCCTCGGCACCTGCCCACGTGCGATGATGGCCTGGCGGCCCTGCCGCAGCTGATCATGCAGATCGTCATCGCCGGCGGGACCGGCTTCCTCGGACGCGCTTTGGCGCGGCAACTCGAATCGCGCGGCGACCGTGTCGTCGTCCTCACGCGAACGGCGCGGGCGGCCGGGCAGGTCGCGTGGAACCCCACCGAACAGGCGGGGGCCTGGGTCGATGCGGTCGCCAGCGCGGACGTCGTGGTGAACCTGGCGGGTGAGCCGGTCGACGCCGGGCGCTGGACGCCCGAGCGCAAGCGCGCGCTGATCGACAGCCGGGTCGGCACGACTGCGGCGCTGGTGGAGCGACTCGCGCAGCGCGGGTCGTCCGCGGCCCTGATCAATGCCTCGGCGATCGGGTTCTACGGCGCGCATGCCGACGAACCGCTCGACGAATCGGCCGGGCCCGGTGACGACTTCCTGGCGCGGCTCTGCGTCGAGTGGGAGGCGACCGCCCGGCGCGCCGAGGCGTCGCGTCGCGTGGTGCTGCTGCGCACCGGCCTCGTGCTCGACCGGCACGACGGGGCGCTGCCGCGCATGGCGCTCCCCTTCCAGCTGTTCGCGGGCGGGCCCCTCGGGTCAGGCCGGCAGTACTGGTCGTGGATTCACCGGGACGACTGGGTGGGGCTGGTGGTCCGGGCGATCGACGCCGACACGGTGCGCGGTCCGCTGAACCTGAGCGCCCCGACGCCGGTGACCAACCGGGAATTCGCCCGCACCCTGGGACGGGTGCTGCACCGGCCAGGCTTCATGCCGGCCCCCGCCGTGGCGCTGCGGCTCGCGCTCGGCGAGATGGCGGACGCGATGATCCTGAACGGACAACGCGTGCTGCCGGCGCAGGCCCTGCGTGCCGGCTATGCGTTCCGGTGGCCGCAGCTCGAACCGGCGCTGCGCGATCTGTACAGGGACTGAGCTAACGCGGCAGCGTGACGCTCAGCAGGGGCGATGCACTGGCCGCCGCCCGCGCGGCCACGATCTCGACGGTCGCCCCCGGCGCCGGTGAGGCGTCGAAGCCGGCCGCCAGCGTCGCGCCCGCCGTGCCGTTCAACGGGCCGAGCACCGTCGGCGCAACGCCGGGACCACCCACCCGCACCACGAACCCGTCCGGCCCCGCGGGCAGCCCCGTCACCACCACCACGAGACCGCGCGACCGGCTCCAGAAGAGCCGGCCCGAGACGGCCTGCGCGCGCAGCTCCACCATCGTCACGTCGGGCGCCAGCAGCGTCGCGCCCAGGGGACCGGGGTCGACCAGCGTCCGCTTGGCGTCGGCCAGCAGCCGGTCACCGCGGGCGGCCCGATCGAGGGCCACGTTCATGCGGCTCTCGGCGTACGACTTCTGGATCCGCATGCGCGCCGAGTAGGCGAACTGTCCGATCGCGGCGGCGATGAGGACCGCGAGGGCCAGCGAGAGCAGGACGACGAGCGGTGAGCGACGAGCAGCCATGGGGTGCGCTGGGCGAGGAGCA
Organism: Acidobacteriota bacterium; assembly: GCA_947465275.1. GTDB lineage: Bacteria > Acidobacteriota > Vicinamibacteria > Vicinamibacterales > UBA2999 > JBEBGV01. The sequence continues at coordinate 2,594 of CANIAI010000029.1, forward strand.
GGGTGGGCAGGTCCGTGGCCGGGGGCCGAGCCCCCGCCCACGACGGTGAATCCGGACCGGTTCATCGGCCGTAACGCGCGAGGATCTGCCGCCAGGCGGCAACCGGTTCGGGCGAGCCGCCCTGCCCGCTGAGGATGATGTCGCGCGACGTCAGCGCCTTGCCGTAGAAGCGCTGGTTGGCGTCCTTGTCCTGGCGGATCGTGCTGCCGTTCACCGTGATGCCGGCGAACAGGCCGCGGGCGCGCGAGTAGCTCAGGATCTGCGCCCGCAGCTGGAGGTCGGTGGACGCCTGCGTATCACGCCCGACGGGCCCTGCCGCGACGGAGGCGTCGGCGCCCAGCTTGAACTGGTTGCCGATGAGGGAGTCGACGCCGCGCTTGTTCAGGATGACCAGCACGATGTCGGCCGCCTGCGCGCCAATCTGCAGCCCGATGCTGCCGCCCGTCATCGTGAGGAACGCCGGCGACGACCAGCCGTTCGCGCCCCGCGCGCTGATCACGCCGCGCCCGCGAAGGCCGCCGATGCCAAGGCCCGCCTTGATGGTGTTCGGGAAGATGGCGATCGCCTCGACCTTCTCGAGAATCGTCTTCGGGATCGCATTGTCTTCGGCCGACATCACCTCCTGGAAGACGGTGGTGGCTTCGGCGAGGCGCTTCGCCTCTTCGTTGTCCTTGCCCTTCTGGGCCGCGAGCGAGGTGGAGAGCGACGCGGAGAGGCCGACGATGATCGCGACGGCGGCGAGCAGCGGGCGTATACGCATGAAAAGGATCATACGTCGGCTGCCCCAGCTGAGACGCCCGTCAGATGAAGGCCGGACCCTGTCCCCTGAAGTCGTCGCCAAGGATGAGTCGGGAGTCGACGCCGAGCCAGCTGTCGAGCACCCGCGCGTACACGGCGCGGAAGTCGGTCTCGTAACGGACGTCGGCCCCGTCGTTCTCGAGCGTCGGGTTGTCGGGGACCTGCGCGAGTGATGGTGCGGTGCCGTACAGCCCGCCGCGAACCGCGCCGAACGCGAGCATCACTCCGGCCGCCCCGTGGTCGGTGCCCTGGCTGCCGTTCTCGGTGATGCGCCGGCTGAATTCCGAGAACTGCAGCACGAGGGTGCTGCCGAGCAGGCCCTGGTTCTTCAGGTCGGTGGTGAATGCCACCAGTGCGTCGTTCAGCCCGGTCATCAGGTTCGCGTAGCCGCCCGCGCCGGCATTGCCCTGCGCGGCGTGCGTGTCGAAGCCGCTGGTCGACACCCAGTAGATACGCGTGCCGACACCCCGGGCGATGGCGCCCGCCACCGTGCGGAGCGAGATGGCGAGCGCGCTCGTCGGGTAGGCCACGGTGCCCTGGTAGTCGGCCACCGCCCCGACACGGTCCATCGTTCCGAAGGCGCCGGCCATCGTGCCATCGACGAAGGCGAGGTGCGACCGATCGCCCGCGCGGTTCGAGGCCATGCGGAGCGCCGCCTGCCGCTCGAACACCGCGTCGGCCGCCCCGTTCGGGCTCGCGAAGCTGTAGGCGCGCGCGTCGGGGATCGCCGGCACGCCGAGCGATCGCGCGACGAGGGCGCGCGGCGTCTCGCGCGTGGTGTTCCAGGCGGCGAGCGGATCGATCGGTGTCGGCAGCGCGTCGAGATACCGTCCCAGCCAGCCGAGGCCGCCGGAGTTCGCCGGGTCGGCGCTGCCCCAGATGTCGGTGCCCTCGAAGTGCGAGCGGCTCGAGTCGGCGTAGCCGGCGCGCTGGATGATGGCCATCCTGCCGTCGGTGAAGAGGGCGCGCAGGCCGGTCAGGCGCGGATGCAGCCCGACCGCGCGTCCCGCCGTGTCGGCGCCGACCTGCAGCACCTGCGTGGCGGGCACGGCGATGTTCGGCCGGCGCGCATAGTACGCGGCGTCGGTGTAGGGGATGACGGTGCTGAGCGCATCATTGCCCCCCTGCAGGTAGAGCACGACGAGGTTGCGCCCACCACCCGACTGCGCCGAGACCTGAGCCGACGCGGCGTCGGAGAGGAAGCGCGGCGTCGCGTGCGCGACCGCCACGGCGACCGACCCGTCCCGGATGAACCGCCGCCGAGTGATGCGCCCCATCGACAACTCCTAGATGAACTGGTACTCGCCGGACGCGAGGATCAGGCGCACGAGCCCCGCGACGCGCGTGGTCAGCTGTGCGTCACTGCCGGTCCAGGGGCCCTGCGACGAGAGGTAGGCCACGAGCGCATCCCTGGGATCGGGATCGAGCGTCATCGGCGAGAGCCGTTCGAGAATCGCCGCCACGACCGCGTCGGCCGATCGGGCCGCCGTCGCCGGCACCATCCGTGCGATCCCGGCGCGCTGGCTCGCCGCGAGCGTCGAGGCGAAGTTCATGCGCGCGAGCAGGCCGCCGCTCGTGATCCAGGCGGGACCGGTCTCCCATCCACCGACATCCGGCGGCTCGAAGAGCGTCTGCCCCATGTTGATCATCGCGCTGCGGGCCGTGTCGAGCGAGAAGCCGGTCCAGCCGATCTCCCTGATGGCACGCGCCACGAACTCGGCCGGCCAGGCGTAACGCGAGAAGGCGACGCGCAGATCGAGGAACCAGGGCGACCGGAACAGCCAGCCGAGCACGGCCGTCATGTCGGTGTCGCTGCGCAGGTAGACCTCGAGCGCGGCCTCGACGAAGCCCGGTGGCGCGGGGTCGACCTCGCTCACGAAGAAGGTCCAGAGCCGGCGCGCGAGCCGGCGCCCGGTTTCGGGATGCGCGGCCAGCGCCGCGAGGAAGTCGAGCCCGTCCTGGTACCCGTCGGCCGCGGAGCGCGCCGGGATCGTGTGACCGCCGTCCGCGTAGACCGCGAAGGTGAACGTCTTTGACGTCAGTTCGTGCTGCCCGGCGTTGTAGAAGAACTCGTAGTACGAGTCGGGGTCCTGGTTGTTCCCGCCAGCCGACAGCCGCAGGTTCCACCCCGTGAACACGCGCGCGGCGGCGTAGACGTCCTGCTCGCGGTAGTTGCCGCGGCCCAGGGTGAAGAGCTCCATCACCTCGCGCCCGAAGTTCTCCTGCGGACGCGTGCGCGTGTTGGAGCGGCCGTCGAGCCACACCAGCATCGCCGGGTCCTGCGCGACGGCAACGAGCAGGTCGCGGAACCGCCCGAGGCCCCGCGCCCGGAACAGCTCGAGCTGCCCCTGCGGGCCGGGCAGTTCCCCGGCCTTCAGCGCGAGCATCTTCGTCGCCTGGATGGTCCCGACGGCTCCCGCGAGCTTGCCGTAGGCGGTGGCGAAGTGCTGGTGCCAGAAGAGCGCCATCTTCTCCTGCAGCGGCCGCTGGCCGTGCACCAGGCGGAAGAGCCATCGCTGGCGGGCGTCGTCGATGACGGTGTTCGGGGAAAAGAGCCCGGTGGTGCCGCGCGGGGTCACCGCGGCGTAGCCCTCCTGCCCGATGTGCGTGTCGGTATCGTCGGCGACCCGCTCGGGCGCGAGCAGCAGGTCGGTGGCCGCCGCGAGCGAGAGTCCGCTGTGCGCGGCGCTCTCGGCGGCGGTGGTGCCGAAGCCGGCACGACGCAGGAGGTGATCGAGCGGCAGTTCGCCTATGGGCATCGCGGCTCCGTCGCGGCAAGGTTACCACAGCCGCCGGCGCACCGGTGCGGAATCTCCGGAACTGTCGGCAGCCATGTGCAACTCAGGACACCAGCGCGCGTATCAGGCCGCGCGGCGAGAAGAGCCGCATCGGGTCGCCCTCGTCCGCGATCAGCCGTTCGAGCTCGCGGCGGACGAAGCGGCCGCGGGTGGCCCTGAACGCCAGCAGGTCGAGCAGCCACGGGTGCGACGACCAGCGCTGCGCGGTGTCGTACGCCTGGTAGCGCCGGGCGCAGGCGTCGCGGAAGCGCTGCTCGAAGAGCCGGTGTGGCGCGGAGGCGGGCCCCTGCCGATCGGCGGTCTCGAGGACGCACTCGGCGGCGAGCAGGCCGCTCTCCATCGCCTTGCCGATGCCCTCGCCGGTCGCCGCGTAGGTCGTCTCGACCGTCTCCCCGATGGGGATGAGCCCCGGCCGTCCGAACGGCGCCCGCAGCAGCCCGACGCGGAGCGGCGCGCCGCGGAACGGCACCACGGCGCGGCCCCGGCGCACGATCTCGGCGGCCAGCGGGAAGGAGCCGGTGAAGCGGCTCCAGAGGTCGCGCAGGCTGCGCGCGGGGCCGCCGTCGTCGAACCAGCCGACGCCGACGTTCAGCCGCCGGTCGATGCCGGGGAAGATCCAGCCGTAGCCCGGGCAGATCGCGCGGTCGTAGACGATCGCGAGGTGGCGGCACTCGCGGGCCAGGTCGTCGGGGACCTCGATGTACGCGCGCCCGGCGACCGCGTTGGGTCGCGCCGACGACGGCAGGCCGAAGGCGCGGGCGACGGTCGCCTGTGCACCGGTGGCGAGCAGGGTGAGCGGAGCGGACAGCGTCACGGGGCGGCGCTCCTGCGAGGCGGCACCGTGGCCCGCCAGCAGCGTGGCGCCGGTGACGCGCCCGTCCTGCTCGATCGGCGCGACCGCCTCGTGCTGTTCGAGCAGTACCGCCCCCGCCCCGACGGCGGCGTCCGCCAGGATCTGGTCGAGGCGCAGCCGGGGAAGGCATCCGAACCGGCCGGCCAGGCTCACGGCGCGACCACCGGGCGCGTGGACGCGCAGTTCATCGGCCAGCACCGCCTCGCGGGTCACCGTGTCGAGGAGGCCCATGCGCGTGAGGGCCGCGCGGGCGTCGGCGATCAGGCCGTCGCCGCAGACCTTGTCACGCGGAAAGGTGTGTCGCTCCGCCAGTCCGACGCGCAGCCCGGCGCGCGCGAGCGCCCATGCCGCGGCACTGCCGGCCGGGCCGGCTCCGAGCACGAGGACATCGAACGAGGTCGGCACCCGTCCTCACCCGCGCGTCACGCCTGCGCGATCCGGGATCATCCGAGCGTCTCGCGGTAGTACGCCTCGTACATCGAGACCACCTGCCGGGCGTCGAACTGTTCGTACGCGCGCCGCCGTGCGGCCGCGCCCATCTCCTGCCGCCGCGCCTGGTCGGTCAACAGCGACACGATGCTGCCCGCCATGGCGTCGTGGTCCTCCGGCGCGTGCAGGAAGCCGCTCACGCCGTCCTCGACCACCTCGGGGATGCCCCCCGCGTTGGACGCGACCACCGGCACCTCGCACGCCATCGCCTCGAGCGCCGCGAGGCCGAAGCTCTCCTGCGAGGACGGGAGCAGGAAGACGTCAGCCGCGGACATCAGGCTGAGCACTTCTTCCTGCTCGCCGACGGCGTGCACCAGCGAGGTGATGCCGCGCTCGCGCGCGATCCGCTGCGCGGTGCCCAGTTCGGGACCGTCGCCGACCAGCAGCAGGTGCGCCGGCGTCCGCTGGCGGACGCGATCGAACACGTCGATCACCGCGTCGATCCGTTTCACCGGACGGAAGTTCGAGACGTGCACCACGAGGCCGGTGTTCGGGTCACCGCCCGTGAAGCGGGCGCGCAGCCCATCCTGGACGACGCGATGGTGCACCTTGCAGTCGATGAAGTTCGGGATCACCCGGATGTCGCGGGTGACCCCCAGCTCGCGGTGCGTCGCCTCGCGCAGGCTGCTCGAGACGGCCGTGACGCCGTCCGACTGCTCGATCGAGAAGGCGACGATCTCGGAATACGACGGGTCGCTGCCGACCAGCGTGATGTCGGTGCCGTGCAGCGTCGTCACGATCTTCGGCACGCGGCCGATGCCCGAGCCGGCAAGCACCTGCCGCGCGAGGAAGCCGGCGGTGGCGTGCGGAATGGCGTAGTGGGCGTGCACGATGTCGAGCCTGAACTCGCGTGCGACCTGCACCAGCCGGTTCGCCAGCACCAGCAGGTACTGCGGCTCGCGGAAGAGCGGATAGCTCGGCGTCGAGACCTGGTGGAACCAGAGCCCGGCCTGGTACTCGCCCAGACGGAACGGCATGTCGCTGCTGACCACGTGAATCTGGTGGCCGCGCCGGGCGAGGTGCTTGCCGAGTTCGGTGGCGACGATGCCGCTGCCGCCGACCGAGGCGTAACAGACGATTCCGATGTTCACGCGCGTGTCGTGTCCTTCAGGAGGTGCGGCCGCAGCACCGGCTGCCGCACGACGATCCCTTCCGCCCAGGCGACGCCGGCGAGCGCGCCGAACTGCTGGTCGCGGCTCTCGATCAACCGGCGGAACAGGTTCGAGGTGAGTCGTGTCTGGACGGCGCCGCTGCCCGTCGGCGTGAACTGGCTCGCGTAGCAGGCCAGCGCCCGGCGCTTCGTCTCGTAGTGGTCGCTGACGTCGACGACGAACGACGGCGGCGCCTGATCGTTGATGAAGTAGTAGCAGACCCACTCGGGCCTGAACGGGTCACCGTCGGCGTCGTAGCGGCGCAGGCCGGCGTTGAACGCCGCCTCGGTCAGCACCTGGCTCGCGGTGACGTGATCGGGATGCCGATCCGACCAGTACGGAATGGCGATCGAGGCCGGGCGCGCCTGCCGGATCAGCGAGGCCGCCGATCGCACGTATTCGGGCGCCAGCGAGTAGCCGCGATCGGGCCAGCGGAGGTTCACGCGCCACGACGCGCCGAGCACCGCGCACGCCGCCTCCCCTTCCGCGATCCGCTCCTCGACGTTCCCGTTGCTCCCCATCTCGCCGGCCGTCAGATCGCAGAGGCCCACGCGGTGCCCGAGCGCGACATGCTTCGCGACGGTGCCGCCGAGGCCGATCTCGATGTCGTCGGGATGGGGACCGAAGACGAGCAGGTCGACGGGCGCGGGCGCGGTGGTGGATTGGGTCATCGTCTGGAGGCTCGCCTGGCGGGAGTCGCGGCCTTACTCGCCTGCTCGGCCATGTGCCGCGCCGCCACTTCGAGCAGCGGCTGCAGGCGGCGTGCGTCGCCCGCCGCGCGGCCGCGGTACGCGACCCACTCGCGTGTCGGGCGTCCGCCGCGCTCGAACGGTGTCGCTCCGTCCTGCAGCGCCGCGCGCGCGGCCTCGGCCGGCAGCCGGACGATCAGCGCGTCCTCGACCAGGCAGGCGAACAGTCTCCGGCCCGCGTAGAGCCCTGGCCGGCCGAACATCTGACCCTCGCGCACGCCGGGGTGCTGTCGCGCGAACTGCTCGAGCACCCCCCTCGGTCCCACGGGTCATGCCTTCGTGGCGCGCGTGAGGAGATAGCTCTGGCGGACGACGTTGTGCTCGAAGAACTCACCGGCGAGCACGTCGTACTCCGCGCGGAACGCCGCCAGCCGCTCGGGATCGCTCGTGCCGAGCGACTCGATGATGCGGAGCACCGGGCCGGCCGTCCGCTCGGTGGCGTGGCGATGGTGCGCGGGGCTGAGCGCGGCCACGTGCAGCTCACCGCGATCGAACGTCACGTGGGTGACCGCCGCGCCGAGCCGCTCACGCACGACGCTCGGGTCACCCCAGAGGGCGGGCGGCAGTACGCCGGGAGGCGGCGGCGGGCCGTACTTCGCGGTCAGCGCGAACATGCGGCCGATGAACAGTTCCGGCGGCCAGGTGTTGAAGGCGATGGTGCCGCCCGGCTTCAGCACCCGCAGCATCTCGGCGACGGCCACCTCGGGACGCGGCGCGAAGATGTGGCCGAACTGGCTCACGACCACGTCGAAGGTGCCGTCGGGATACGGCAGCTGCTCGGCGTCACCCTCCTGCCACTCCACCGCCACGCCGGCGATGCGGGCGTTCTCACGCGCCCGCTCGAGCAGCTCGGGGGTCAGGTCGAGCCCCGAGACCCTGGCGCCACGACGCGCGGCCGTGATCGCGGCGACACCGGTGCCGCAGCCCACGTCGAGCAGGTGATCGCCGGTGCGGACGCGCGCGTGGTTGATCAGGGCGGCGGCCGCCGGGATCGTCTGGATCTCGAGCGGCGCGAAGTGGGACCAGCCGCGCCGCTGCGCGGCCTTGAACTCGACGAACGGATCCATATGGCGCCTCGTGTGGGCAGTCAGCGGGGACGCGGCCCGGCCGGCAGGTGCTCGGTCAGGTACCGGCCGATCTGGCGCCACAAGTGTACCGTCGTACCGCCCCGTTCGGAGAGGTTGTGGGTGCGCCCGGGGTAGATCTGCTGGTCGACGTCCTTGCCGAGGGCGATGAGCCGGTCGATCAGCTGCTCGGTCCCCTGGATGTGGACGTTATCGTCGGCCGTGCCATGCACGAGCAGCAGCCGCCCCCGGAGCCCGGCGGCGAATTCGATGGGCGAGGCCCGCTGGTAGTCGTCGGGATGCTCCTGCGGCAGCCCCAGGTAGCGCTCCTCGTAAATGGTGTCGTAGAGACGGCGGTCGGGGACGGGCGAGAGCGCGATGCCGACCGTGTAGAGCTCCGGATACCGGAAGAGCGCGTTCAGCGTCGCGGTGGCCCCGCCGCTCGCGCCGTAGATGGCGACGCGCGACAGGTCGATCCAGGGCCGGCTCGCCGCCAGTGCACGCAGGCCCTCGGCCTGCTGGCGTGCGGTCAGGTCACCCTGCGCGCCGTGGATGGCCTTGCGCCACGCCCGCCCCCTGGGCACCGGCGTGCCCTGCGTGTCGAGGCTCACCACGAGGTAGCCGGCGTCCGCGATGGCGCGGTGCAGCGACGCGCGGGTCGACCACTCGTCCGTCACCGTCGTCGCCCCCGGCTCCGCGTAGACGAACACCAGCACCGGGTACTGCTGCCGCTCGTCGAAGTCGGACGGCCTGATGATCGAGGCGTCGAGCACCACGCCGTCCGGCAGTTCGACGCGGGTGAACGTGACCGGGTTCTGCCGCAGCGCCGACGCACGCGCGAGGAGCCTCGCGTCGTCGACCAGCACCCGGACCGTCCGGTGGTCGGGCAGGCTCACGAGCTCGCTGCGGGGCGGCGTGTCGGCCGACGACCAGGTGTGCAGCGCCCAGCGGCCATCCGGCGAGACGGTGTACTCGTGGGTGCCTGGCTGGCCGGCCGGGGTCACCCGGCGCATGGCGCCCGTGCGGAGGTCCGCGGCGTAGAGATAGCGCCGCGTCGGTTCGTCGGGTGACGCGATCACGTAGAGCGTCCGCGACGTGGCGTCGACGCCGGCGATCGTCATCGCGTCGGCC
>CANIAI010000030.1 GCA_947465275.1 Acidobacteriota bacterium
AGCACGGCGGACGACGCGACCATGTTCGTCATTCCCGGTCCCTCGGGTGAACGACTCCTGGCGGCGACGCTCGACCCGGCCGACATCGCGCGCACCCGCCGCCAGTGGGACCGCGCGGCCCGATCGGCGGCACTGACCGTGGTCGCGCTGGCGCTGCTCCTCGCCTGCGCCTCCCTTCCCGCTCGCCTGCGGAACGGCGCGTCACGGCGGACGTGGCTCTTCTCGCTGCTCGCCTGCGGCGTCGGCATCGTCGCCGCCCGGCTCCTCTTGCGCCTCGCGTCGCCCGCCGACTTCTGGTCCGCCTCGGTCTTCTCGGCCTCCGCTTACGCATCACCGCTCGCCGCGCCGCTGCTGACCTCGCCCTTCGACCTGCTGGTGACCGCCCTCGGCGCCTGCGCGCTGGTCGGCACCGCGGCCGCGCTCGGCGAGGTGTGGCGCCTGCGACGGCGGGCACGACACACGTCGACGGGGCTCGCGCTCGCGATGCAGGCGGCGGGCGGGTGCGCGGTGATGCTCCTGCTGGCCGGTTACGCCGCGTTCATCGAAGACACCGTCTCGAATTCCGCGGTCGACCTGCTCCACTTCTCGGTGCACCCGTTCGATGCCGCCCGCCTCGCCCTGCAGCTGGGCCTCGTGCTGGGGCACGCCGCCGCGGTCGGGCTCGCCGTCACGGTCTTCCGGTTCGCGCGGCGCTTCCATCCCGCGGGTCGTCGGGGCCCGTTCGACGTCGCGGCCATCGTCCTCTGGACGGCGCCGGTCCTCGCCTGGGCGCTCCTCCGCCCGGCGGTGGCCGGTGCGGAGGCGGCGCTGACCGCGCCGCTCGTGCTCGCGGTGGCTGTCGCGCTGCTGGGGGGCCGCGTCGTCAGCCGGTATCGGCATGGATCGCAGGCGTTCCGGCTGCTGGTCCTGACCCTCGCCCTGGTCGCGCCCGCCCTGGCGATGTATCCCGCCGTCCTGAGCGTGGCGATCGCGGCGAAGCGCCAGCTCGTCGAGACCCGGTACGCCCCGCAGGCGCTGTCGCAACGGGCGACGATCCAGCAGGTGCTCCAGGAGAGCCTCACGCAGGTGGACGACGTCCAGGCGCTGGCCGCGCTCGTGACCGACATCCCCACCGGGGTGAACGGCAGCGACCGGGCGTTCCAGGTGTGGCGACAGACGGGGCTGGCCGAGTACCCGGTGACCTCGTCGGTCGAGCTGTACGACGTGACCGGCGGCCTGGTCAGCCGGTTCGCGTTCAACCTGCCCGATGACCTCACGACCGTGCCACGCGCCGACGAGGCGGGGTGCACGTGGAACGTCTTCGAGGAGGTCGCCCCCTTCTTCGCGGAGGAGCGGCGTGTGCTGCATGCCGGACGGAACATCTGCGAGCCCGACGGGCAGGGCGGCGCCCGCCGGGCCGGCACCGTGGTCGTGCATGCGATGCTCGACTACGCGAACCTCCCGTTCATCGCCTCACACAACCCGTACGTCGAACTGCTGCGGCCCGCCGACCCGCTCCGCGACGAGAGCACGACCGGCGCGGACGTCGAATACGCCGTCTACGGCTGGAGCCGCACGCCGGCCTATGCCTCGCGACAGGCTGCGTGGCCGCTCGACGACGCCCTCTTCGCCCGCGTGTCGAGCAGCCGGGCGCCGCTGTGGACGTCGCTCACCCGGGGAGGGACCCGCTTCACCGTCTACCTGCTCAACGATCGCGGCGGCATCTACGCCCTCGGCTTCCCGGTGCTGTCCACGCTCGACCACCTGGTGAACCTCGCGGAAATCGTGGTGCTCGCCGTGGTCACCGGCCTGCTGCTGCTCGTGCTGCGTATCCCGTTCGATCTGGTGGGGGGACGCGTGCGCTCGGGGCGTGCGCTGTTCCGCGAACTGCGGGCGAGCTTCTACCGCAAGCTGCTCCTCGCGTTCGTCGCGGTGGCCGTCGTCCCCGTCATCACGCTTGCCGTGCTGGCGCGAAACTACGTCGCCGACCAGCTGCGGGATGCCGTCGAAGAGGAAGCGATCCGCACCGCCGCTGGAGCGCGCCGGGTCATCGAGGATCTCGTGGCTCCGCGTGCCGCCACCGCCGAGGCCGGGGTCGACGACAACCTGATGGTCTGGGCCAGCCGGCTGATCGACCAGGACGTGAACCTCTTCCGGGGCCGTCAGCTGCAGGCGACGAGCGAGCGCAACCTCTTCGCCTCGGGGGTGCTGCCGACGCGCACGCCTGCGGACGTGTACCGTGCGATCGTCCTGGGCAACCAGTCGGCCATCGTCGTCCGGGATCGTCTCAGCAGCCTGGAGTACCTGGTGGCGGCGGCGCCGGTGCGGACACGTCAGGCGAACGCGGTGATCACCGTGGCCCTCACGTCCCGGCAACAGGACATCGAGGCGCAGATTGACGCCCTGAACAGGCGGGTCGTGCTCGGGGCGCTGCTCTTCATCATCGCGGGGGCCGGGCTCGGGTATTCGATGGCCGAGCGCATCGCCGATCCGGTGAACCGGCTCAGTCGCGCGACCCGGCGCATTGCCAGGGGCGACCTCGACGCGCGCATCGCCGCCACGTCATCGGACGAACTCCGTCGGCTCGTCGAGGACTTCAACCGGATGGCGTCCGACCTGCAGCGGCAGCGCGCCGAACTGGAACGGACGCACCGGCTCGAGGCATGGGCCGAGATGGCGCGGCAGGTCGCGCACGACATCAAGAACCCGCTCACGCCGATCCAGCTGAATGCCGAACACCTCCGGCGGGTGCATGGCGATCGCGGGCGGCCACTCGGCCCCATGGTCGACGAGTGTGTCGGGACGATCCTGGCGCAGGTCACCCTGCTCCGGCAGATCGCCTCGGAGTTCTCGAACTTCGCGTCGGCGCCGCAGGTGAAGGCGACCGCGTTCGACATCGCCGCGCTGGTGGAGGAAGTGGTGGAGCCCTACCGGCCGGGGCTGCAGGATCGCATCGCGATCACCCTCTTGTTGCCGACAGGACTCCCGCCCGTGTACGCCGACCGCACCCTGATCGCGCGCGCGCTCGCCAACCTCGTGGAGAACGCGCTGCATGCGATGCCTGGTCCTGGGCACCTGACCGTCACGGCGAGCGGCACGACCGGAACGGGACTCGGGAGCGGCGTCGAGACCGGAGCGGGGGAGGTCGAGCTGCAGGTGCGCGATACGGGGGTCGGGATGGACGCCGAGCAGGTCGCGCGCGCATTCGAGCCGTACTTCTCGACGAAGGCCAGCGGCACCGGCCTGGGGCTGCCGATCGCGAAGCGGAACGTGGAACTGAACGGCGGCCGCGTGTCGGTGTCGAGCGTGCGGAACGACGGCACCACCGTCACGGTGCTGCTGCCGGCCGCCCCGCAGGCCTGATCCCTCGGCGGGACCAGCCGCCGCGCGCCGCGTCAGTGTGAGGGGTCGGCGGGCGCCGGTTCCGCGACGGGGGCGGGCTCGGCCTCGGGGTGCCGGCGGACGCGCGCCACCGCCATGCCGACGAACGGCGATGCCACGTACGAGTACGCCATGGCCAGCAGCACGAGTTCCGTGTGCGAGGCGAGCAACGCGAGCGCCAGCGCGACCAGGAAGAGCGCCGGGTAGCTGCGGCGGGCCTGAAGGTTGAACGTCTTGAAGCTGCGGAAGCGGATGGTGCTGACCATCAGCAGCGCGGGCACGAGCACCATCGCCAGCACCGGCAGTGCCTCGAGCGAGCTCTGGAACCCGGCCGGGAAGGCGAACACGGTCGCCGCGGGAATACCTGCCGCGGCAGGGCTCGGCATCCCCACGAAGTACCGCTTGTCGTGCGACCCCGACTGGATGTTGAAGCGCGCGAGGCGGACGGCGGCCGCTGCGACGAACAGGAACCCTGCCGCCCATCCGAGCCGCCCGAGCGGCTGCAGCCCCCACGCGAACGACATGATGGCGGGCGCGACGCCGAAGGAGATCACGTCGGCCAGTGAGTCGAACTCGACGCCGAAGGCACTGGTGCTGCCGGTCATGCGCGCGATGCGCCCGTCCAGCATGTCGAGGACGATGGCGATGCCGATGAACGGCGCCGCGGTGGCGAACTCGCCGCGCATCGCGTAGATGATGCACGCATAGCCGCAGAACATGTTCCCCATCGTGAAGAGGCTGGGGAGCAGGTACACGCCGCGGCGCACGCCGCGGGCCGGCTGGTCTGATTCACGTCGCAGCGGCGTCAGCACAGGCTCACCGTGCTCCCGCGCGGCCGACAGCGCCGAGTTCGGCGATCAGCGTCACGCCGGCGACCACGCGGTCACCGACCTTCGCCAGGATCGCGGCATCAGGCGGCAGGAACACGTCCATCCGCGAGCCGAATTTCATCACGCCGAACCGTTCACCGGCTTTCACGATCGCCCCTTCCGTCGTGCGGCACACGATCCGCCTCGCGAGTACGCCGACGATCTGGCGCACCACGATGGTCTGATCACCGTGGTCGACCCAGACCTCGGTGTGCTCGTTCAGGTCGCCCGCCTCCGCCTTGTACGCCGGCAGGAACCGACCCGGATGGTAGCTGACCTTCGTGACCCGCCCGCCCACCGGCATGCGGTTCACGTGCACGTCCATCGGCGAGAGGAAAATCGTGATCTGTTGCCACGTGCCGGGCGGCGTCTGCTCACCCGTCGGCACGCCAGCCACCATCACGCGGCCATCGGCCGGCGACAGCACGGCCCGATCCTTCGACGTGATCGCCCGCTCGGGATCCCTGAAGAAGAAGATGAAGAACGCGGCGAGGACGAGCCCCGCCGTTCCATACGGAAGCCCTGCCGTAGCCGACAGGATTCCCGCGAGCACCATGGCCCCCCCGATGAAGGGCCAGCCAGCCGGATCGATACGCATCAAAATAAGAGACCCGGTCCATTTTCCGCCAAACCGGGGCGGAAAACTAACCGGGTCGGTGTGTGGCGCCCGTGGGCGCCGGGAAACGGCCCTGACGGCGTTGGATGCCTAGGAGACGGACTCGCCCGCGTGGGCCCGCGCCATCTGCTCCATCTGGTCCTTCAGGGCGAGCTTTCGCTTCTTGAGTGTGACTTCTTCGAGTTGGTCGGAAACCGAGGGGTGAGGCCGGTCGAGCAATTCGTGGAGGCGGTGGTCCAGCTCGTGATGCTGCTGGGCCAGGTGGCGATACTCGTCGAGATTCATGGCGCCCTCCTGTGGACAGAGGCGTGACGAACGTATACCCAGCGCGCACCTTAACACACCGCGCCGCCCGCCTCAATCAGGGCCGCCGGGCGGCTCATCCCTCCAGAGAATCAGCGCGTCCTCGACCGGCTGGCTGTAATACTGCCGTCGCCGGCCCTCCTCGCGGAACCCCAGCCGCTCGTACAGCTTGATCGCGCCGGCGTTCGAGGCGCGCACCTCGAGCGTGGCACGGTGCGCCCCGAGCCGCGTCGCCTCGCGGAACACGTGCCGCAGCAGCGCGGTGCCGAGCCCAGCCCCGCGGAAGCGCGGCCGGATGGCGACATTGTTGATGTGGATCTCATCGAACACCAGCCAGAACGCGCAGAAGCCTGCCACGCGGCAGTCGGCGGTGCGCACCACGTAGATGTGGCAGACCTGCCGGTTCTGCAGTTCCCACCGGTACATGTCGCGCGTCCACGGGTTGGTGAACGATTCGTCCTCGACCTCGAGGACGCCCGTCAGATCCTCATCCCCGTCCAGCGGATCGATGGTGAAGTCGGGGACCGGGGTGGCGTCGCCTTCAGGCACCCGGCCGACCCTCGCGTGTCAGTTCCACGTCGGGACGACGCACGTACAGCGGGCGGATGTCGCCCGGCGGGGGCGCGTCTCCGGCAAGCAGCCGCGCCGTGGCGAGACGCGCGATCGTGCCGGCGAGCGGCGGCGCAAGCGGGTCGTGCAGCGTCGCCCGAGCGCCGAAGGCGGCACGAAGCCGCTCAGCCGACGCGGCCACGCCGTCACCGATGAAGGTGGCGGGCAGGTCGATGCCAGCCAGCACCACGTCGGGACGCCCGACGGCTGCGTCGCCGCGTGCCACCGTCCCGTCGTACACCGCACAGTACACCTCGCCCCGCCACGCGTCGACGAGGGTGACGACCCGCGCGGCCAGGTCAGCATCGCCCTCCGGGCGCACCGCCTCGACGCCGAGCGAGCCGACGGCGGCGTGTGCGAGCGCGTCAAGGGTCGACACCCCCACCAGCGGACGCCCCGACGCAAACGCCAGCCCCTGCATGGTGGCGATGCCGATGCGCAGCCCGGTGAACGACCCGGGGCCGGTGGCGACGGCGAACGCGTCCACGTCGGCGAGCGTCACCCCGCCGCTCGTCAGCAGCGTGCCCAGGAACGTCGGCAGCATCCGGGCGTGCGGCGCGGCCGGGTCCGAGACCGCCTCCGCCAGCACGGCGCCATCGCGGGCGATGGCACAGCTCCCTGTCCTGGTCGTGGTGTCGAGCGCGAGCACGAGCATCGGTGGACGATAATAGCAACCACGCCAGCCCTGATGTCCACCACTGTCACCCCGGCCATGCGGCAATACCTCGACGCGAAGCGGCAGTTCCGCGACGCGATCGTCTTCTTCCGCATGGGCGACTTCTACGAGATGTTCTACGAGGACGCGCTCGTGGCGGCACGGGCGCTTGACCTCACGTTGACGTCCCGCTCGAAGGATGCGGGCGGCAACGGCATCCCCATGTGCGGGCTCCCCTACCACGCGGTTGACGGCTACCTCACCCGCATGGTGAAGAAGGGCTTCCGGGTGGCGATCTGCGAGCAGGTCGAAGACCCCCGCAAGGCGAAGGGGCTCGTCAAGCGCGAGGTGGTGCGCGTCGTCTCGCCGGGCACCCTGACCGACGCCTCCTACCTCGACGCCCGCGAACCCGCGCTGCTGATGGCGGTGGTGGCGCGCGAGCCGGGCGCCGCCGCGCGAGCCGCACGGTCCGGTGGTCCCGGGCCGCTGTTCGGCGCCGCGCTGGTGGACGTCTCCACCGGTGACTTCACCGTCGCCGAGTACCAGGGGGACGCCGGTCTGCGCGCCTTGGCCGACGACATCGCCATCCTCCGACCCCGGGAGATCGTACTCGCGGCCGAGTCCGACCTGGCGTCCAGAATCCCGGAGATCGCGCACCTGCGGCTGCCGGTCACCACCGTCGAGGGCTGGACGTTCGAGGACGAGACGGCGAGGCGTGCCCTCACCGACCACTTCCGCACCCAGGGACTCGAAGGCTTCGGCATCGCGGCGCGTCCGGCCGCCATCCAGGCCGCCGGCGGCCTGCTCGCCTACCTCCGCGACACCCAGAAGGCCGACCTCGCGCACATCCGCGGGCTGCGCTATCGCGCGTCGGACGACGCGCTGGCGATCGACCCGGTGACCCTGAAGCACCTCGAGGTGGTGGCTGGCGCCGAGGGCACCGCCGACGGTTCACTCCTCCACGAGATCGATCGGACGGTCACGGCGATGGGCGGGCGCCTGCTCCGCTCGTGGCTGCTGCGGCCGCTGACGACGCTCGAGCCGATCCGCAACAGACTCGACGCGGTCGAGGAACTGGCCTTCCGGACGACCGACCGGGGCAAGTTCCGCGATGCGCTGAAGGCCGTGCACGACATGGAGCGGCTGGTCGGCCGTGCGGCACTCGGCTCGGCGGGGCCGCGTGACCTCGTCGCGCTGCGCCACTCGCTGGGGGCCATCCCGCGCATCCGGACCACGCTGTCGGCCTGCGCCGCGCCGCTCATCGGCAGCCTGGTCGCCTCGATTGACGACCTCGCCGACCTGCGGGACACGATCGAGCGCACCCTGATCGATGAACCGCCGGCGCTGGCGCGTGACGGCGGGTTCACGCGCGACGGCATGGACGCCGACCTCGACGAGCTGAAGACCATCAGCCGTTCGGGCCGACAGGTCATCGCCGAGATGGAAGAGGCCGAGCGCGCGCGCACCGGCATCTCATCGCTGAAGGTGCGCTACAACCGCGTGTTCGGGTACTACATCGAAATCTCGAAATCGAACCTGCACGCCGTACCGCCTGACTACCACCGCAAGCAGACGGTCGCCGGTGGCGAGCGCTTCACCACGCCGGCCCTCAAGGAGTACGAGGAGAAGGTGCTCGGCGCCGACGAACGCATCCTCGAACGCGAGCTGCAGATCTTCGAGGCGTTGCGGGCCGGGGTCGCCGCGGAGTCCGGGCGCGTGCAGGACACCGCGCGCGCACTCGCCACCCTCGACGTCCTGGCCGGGCTCGCCGAGACCGCGACGGTGTCCAACTACACGAAGCCACACGTGCACGAGGGCGACGAGTTCGTCGTCACCGACGCGCGGCATCCGGTGGTGGAACGTCGCGCGGCCGACGCCTTCGTTCCCAACGACGTCGACCTGAACGGGACGACCCGGCAGCTCGTGATCCTGACAGGGCCGAACATGGGCGGCAAGTCGACCTACCTGCGGCAGACCGCGCTGATCCCGCTGCTCGCGCAGATCGGCTCGTTCGTGCCGGCGCGTGACGCGAAGGTTCCCATCGTCGATCGGCTGTTCGCGCGGGTCGGTGCATCCGACAACATCGCTCGCGGCCAGTCGACCTTCATGGTCGAGATGCAGGAGACGGCGAACATCCTGCACACGGCCTCGTCGCGGAGCCTCGTGGTGCTCGACGAAATCGGGCGCGGCACCTCCACGTTCGACGGGCTCAGCATCGCGTGGGCCGTCGCGGAATACCTGGCGACCAACCCGGTGAGCCGTCCCAAGACGCTGTTCGCCACGCACTACCACGAGCTCACCGACCTCGCCGACGCCGTGCCCGGCGTCGTGAACGCGCACGTGTCGGCGCGTGAGTGGAAGGACGACATCGTCTTCCTCCGCAAGATCGTCCCGGGGCGATCTGATCGCAGCTACGGCATCCAGGTGGCGCGGCTCGCGGGGCTGCCACCGGCCGTCGTGACGCGCGCCCGCGAGATCCTCGCCGGCCTCGAGCGCGACGAGCTCTCGCGTGGGGGACGTCCGACCCTCTCGGGCGCGCCGGGCGACCCCCGCAGCTCGCAGCTCACGCTGTTCGGCACGCCGGTCATCGATGAGTCGGCCGTGTCCCCCGATGGCGCGGCGATCCCCGGCTCCGGGCCGGCCGTATCGGCAACCCCGCACCCTGTACTGGATCGGCTGCGCAGCCTCGACCTGGACGGCACCACGCCGCGCGACGCACTCGACATTCTCGCGCAGTTGCAGCAGGCGCTGGAGGCCCGATGAGACGACCGGCCGGAGTCCTCGCCGCCAACCTCGCCGCGGTCCTCCTCGCGCTCGGCCTCGTCTCCTGTGGGGACGGCCGCCGGGCTGAGCCCGGCACGGTCGTCGTCGGCATCCGCGTCGCGCCGAACAACCTCGACCCGCGGCTGGGCAACGACGAAGCCTCTCAGCGCGTGGCGCAGCTCGTGTTCGGTTCCCTGCTGGAGCTCGGCGACGACCTGCGCCCGCACCCGGCCCTGGCCGAGCGGCTGGAGCAACCCGACCCGCTCACCTACGTCGTCACGCTCCGGCAGGGTGTGCGATTCCACGACGGGCACGAGCTGACGTCCGACGACGTCACCTACACGTACCGGCAGTATCTCGACCCCGCGTTCGTGTCGCCCTGGAAGGGAGCCTTTCGCGCCGTGGCGGCGGTCGAGGCACTCGGCCGCTACGAGGTGCGCTTCCGGTTGAAGGCGCCCTTCGCGGCGTTCCCGATTCAGCTGGTGTCCCCACCCATCGTGCCCGCGGGCGCAGGCCCCGAACTGGCGACGCACCCCATCGGCACCGGACCCTACCGGTTCGTGCGGTACGAGGTCGACGACCGGGTGGTGCTCGCGCCGTTTGCCGACTACATGGGCGGTGCCCCGAAGAACACGGGGCTGGTGCTGCGTGTGATCCCCGACGACACGATGCGCGGCCTCGAACTGCGGCGCGGCACGGTCGACGTGGTAGTCAACGACCTGCCACCCGACATCGTGCACCAGCTCGAGAGCGACGGCCGTGTGCAGCTGGCTAAGTCAGCGGGCCTCGACTACATGTACCTCGGGTTGAACCTGCGCGACCCGCTGCTGGCGGATCGGCGGGTGCGCCAGGCGCTCGCGTACGCCGTCGACGCCAACGCGCTCGTCGAATATCTGCGCCGCGGCCTCGCGGTGCCGGCGAGCGGACTCATCCCGCCGCAGGCGTGGGCGTATGCGCCGGACATCCGGCGCTATCCGCACGACCCCGCCCGCGCGGCGGCGCTGCTCGATGCGGCCGGCTTTCCGGATCCTGACGGGGCCGGCCCGCGCCCACGCCTGCGCCTGACGCTCACGCTGGGTACGGCCGACGAAGTGCGCCTGCAGGCCGCGGTGATTCAGCAGGATTTGCGCCGCGTCGGCATCGACCTGGAACTGCGTTCGCTGGAATTCGCGACGCTCTTCGCGGACGTGCTCAAGGGGAACTACCAGATCGTGCAGATGCAGTGGGCGGGCGGCGCGCTGGTCGACCCCGACATCCTCCGCCGCGTCTTCCACTCACAGCAGGTGCCGCCGACGGGATTCAACCGGGGACACTACAGCAATCCCGAGGTCGATCGCCTGATCGATCTGGCGAGCGAAGCCGCGGACGAAGGGCAGCGGGGCGCGTACTTCGCCGAGGCCCAGCGGCTGATCGCCGAGGACGTGCCGTACGTGAGCCTCTGGAACCGGACGAACGTGGCAGTCGCGCAGCCCCGGGTCACGGGGCTGCACGTCAATACGGTGGGAAACTTCTCGTCGCTGCGGGACGTGCGGATCGCTATCCCTTGAGGTTCTCGAGCTCGGCCCGTGCCTCACCCGCGTAGGGCGAGGTCGGGTGCTGCTCGACGAGCTGCGTGAACGTCTTTCGCGCGTCGTCCCTGCTGCCCTTCGCCTGGTAGGCGCGTCCCAGCTCCATCAGGACCGCGTCCTCGGGTACGCCGGCGGCCTTGCTGTCGACCAGCTGCTTCCAGGTCGCGATGGCGGCATCGAGCTGCCCGGCCTTCGCCTGCGTGTCAGCCTTGCCGAGCGACGCCATGCGACCGTAGAGCGAGTCGGCTCCCGCCCGCTTCCCGACATCCTCGAACGCGGCGATCGCCTCCTGCTGACGCCCCAGCGACGCGAGCGTGGCGGCGTAGTGGTACCGGGCGGTGATGCCGGCCTCGCTGTCCGGGAAGGCGTCCGCGGCGGCCTTCAGCTTCGGCAGCGCCGCCGTCAGCTTCGCGTCTTCGCTCGGATAGGTCCCGAGGGCGCTCATCGTCGCCGCGGCCGGCAGGTCACCCGGCTTGTCGGTGCTCGACGCCGTTGCCGGCACCACGCGCGCGCTCAGCGTGACCATGGCATCGGCGAGCAGGTCCTGGCCCCGATCGTCGGTGCGTCCGCGCAGCGCGAGAAAGCCGACTGCCGCGATCGCCACCACCACGATCACCGCCACGATGACGCCAACCTGCTGTTTGTTGGACTCGACGAAGTCACCGGCATGCGTGATCGCATCCGCCAGATCGTTTTCCTTGAGTCGCT
>CANIAI010000031.1 GCA_947465275.1 Acidobacteriota bacterium
TACGTCCCCCACCGCCTGCCCGTTGCAGCGCGGACCGCGCCAAGAGAAAAGGGGCCGGCGAGCATGCGCTCACCGGCCCCGGTCGTGTGGTGCCCGTGTCTTACGGGTTGACGCGGACGATCGTCGGGTTCGGCAGCCCGGTGGCGCCGGCGTAGGCGATCGAGCCGAGGTACTTCTCGCCGGCCGTGAGGCCGCTGAAGCTGAGCGAGATCGTCCCCTGGGTGCCCGTGACGGCGTTGGCCGGAGCCGTCACCGTCATGTTGCCCGCGTCGGCGCTGCCGAGGAGCCAGCTGTGCAGCCGGAACGGCGAGCTGCCGTTCACGCCCCAGCCCTGGACGACGACCCGGTAGGTGCCGGCCGCCGGGTTCCGGACGTTCGCTTCTTCCTGCGACGTGCCGGTGCCGCTCGTCGCGACGGCCGTGCCGGCAGCGTTGAAGACGCACATGTCGATGTCGGTGCCGGGGTTCACGTCGGCGTCGAACGTCGAGAAGCGCGCGTAGGTGGTGCCCGCGGGCACGTCCACCTCGATGATCTGCGCGTTGGGCGAGGTCAGCGAGCAGCTGCTGTCGGTCGGGTCATCGGCCACGACGCCGGCGGTGATCGCCGCCGGCACGAGCCCGCGCGCGGTCGCCGAGAAGGCGCCGGAGTAGCCGAACGTCACCTGGTAGCTGCCGTTCACTTCCGCCGGTGCCGCGAGCGCCACCGACCGGATGACCGCCGGGATGCGCACCGTGTGACCGCCGTTCCCGCTGAACGTGATCTGCCCGCCGGCGTAGGCGTTCAGCGCCGCGCTCGTGCGGGTGAAGGTGAACGTCACCGTGCGCGACTGGCCACGGCCGATGGTGAAGCTGGCGGGCGACGCCGTCACCGTGATGCCGGTGAGCCCGGCGACCGCGACCGAGTAGTTCTCGCTCGCGCTGCCCACGTTGGTCACCGTGCGGGTCACCGTCTGCACGCCCGCGAGGTCGCCGATGGCGATCGACGGGACGTTCAGGTTGCTCGGGTCGATCGCGGTGTAGGCCGAGCAGAACGAGCCCGGCTGGGTGCCGCAGATGAAGTTCAGCCAGTCGTTGAAGCCCGAGTCGAACACGAGGCCCGGGTCGGCCGCGGAGTTCGGCCGCACGTGGCCCGCGCCCTGGCGGAAGATCACCAGCGGGTTCGTGTTCGGCCCGTCGAGGACATCACCAGCGGTGGTCATGAGCGCCGACTTGATCATCATCGGCGACCAGTCGCGGTGCAGGTTCTTCAGCAGCGCGCCGAGGCCGGCCACGTGCGGGCTCGACATCGAGGTGCCGCTGTAGAGGTCGAAGTTGCGGCCCGAGTTGCCGGGAGGCGCGACAGCCGCGAGGATGTCCTGACCGGGCGCGATGACGTCCGGCTTCAGGAGGTCGCCGCCGCCCGCGAGGAGCGGACCGCGCGACGAGAACGACGCGGTGGTCGGCGCCGGCAGGTTGTAGACGATCTGCGCCTGCGCGATGCTGGCGGTCGCCAGTGCGCCGGCCGAGGCCGCATACGCCTTGATGGCCAGGCCGCTCGCGTTGCTGACGTGCACCGTCGGGACGAAGTGGAAGTCGGCGTTGAGCGAGCTGTCGGGGCTGTTGTACAGGACCATCCCGACGCCGCCGGCATCCGCCACCGCATGGCTCTTGTTCACGCGAGCCGTCACGCCGCGTCGGCAGATGACGATCTTGCCGGCGACCTTCGCCGGGTCGAGCACCGTCGAACCGTCCGTGGCGCCGTAGCAGAGCGCCAGCTGCGTCGCGTCGGCGCCAGGCAGGCCCGCGTCCACCGAGTCGATCAGCGACGCCGAGACCGCCGTGGCGACCGACGCACCCGTGAAGGACGCGCCGCTGCCGAGGGTCACCGAGCCTTCACCGTTCCGGTTGTGCGTGCCCGCGGCGACCGTGGTGAGCCACGGACCGGGGTGCGCCACCGTGCTGACGGTCGGGCCGCTGTTGCCGGCCGACGCCGCCACGAAGACGCCCGCGTCAGCCGCGAACAGGTAGGCGATTTCGACCGAGTCGCGGAAGCTGGTCTGCGAGCCGCTGATCGAGAAGTTGATCACGTCGACGCCGTCGGCGACGGCCGCATCGATCGCGGCGACGCTGTCGGACGAGAAGCACGAGCCGCCCGAGCCGGTTTCCCAGCAGACCTTGTAGGCAGCGATGCGGGCGCGCGGCGCGATGCCGCTGACCGGGCCGAACACCGCGGCCGGGCCGTCGGTCGCCACATTCGCGTTGCCGCCGGCGGTGCTGGCGGTGTGCGTGCCGTGGCCACCGAAGTCACGCGGCGAGTTGAACTCCCACGGGAGTTGCGCGTCGATGCCCGCGTTGCCGCCCCAGCCCGAGTTGAAGTACTGCGCGCCAATCAGCTTCTGGTTGCAGTTCGAGGCGGTGAACGCTTCGCCCGGCACACACTTGCCGTGCCAGCCGGGAATCTGCTGGTAGCTCAGCTTGCCGTCCTTCGTGGCGTTGCCGTTGCTGCCGGTGCGGTCGGAGAACGAGAGGCTCTCCGGCCAGATGCCGCCATCGACGATGCCGATGATGACGTCTTCACCGGCCTTGCCGATGCCGCCGAGCTGGTCGTAGAGGCCGCCCGGGTCCTTGAGTCCCAGGAACGCCGGCGTCGACGACGTGTCGAGCGTGAGCGCCTGGTCCTTCTCGACCGAGAGCACGCCGAGGGAACCGGCGAGACGATCGGCCTGCTCCTTGGTCAGCTCGGCCGCGAAGCCGTTGAACGAGTAGTGGTAGTCGTACACCTTGCGGCCGCCGACCTGGGCGAGCACCGCGTCGTGGCGTGCGTCGAGATAGGCCGCGTACTGCACGACCTGCGGGCTGGTCGGGTCGATCTTCTGACCGCGGTTCGCCCTGGTCGCCTGATAGCCGGCAATGCCGCCGCGATAAGCGACGACCGGCTGTTCGGCCATGCGCACGATGTAGAGGTTGTTCGAGCGGGCGGCGCTGCCGACCGCCTTGCCGGTGTCTTCGCGCTGGCCGAGGACCGGGCCGCCGGCGGCGACCGCGATGGCGAGCGCGAGACCCGCGATCGCCTTGTATCCGAACTGTTTCGTCATGCGTACTCCAATGGGGTTGTGGAGCCGTGGTCGAGTGGAAGGCGGGGGAGTCCGATCGAGTGCCTTCCGTCGTGCAATGCGGGCGCTGACCGGCCCTGCACACCTGCGGGAACCTCCTGCAGGCGAGCGCGTCCATACGCTGCGGGGCCGGGCTTACGCGAACATCGGGCGTCCTGTGGCCATACCCTCTCACCGCCAACGCAGTGTTTCAAGCGTCATTTGCGGTAATCGTCATCTCGGTAACTCAGCGGGCTCATTAGTCGCCGTCACGACGAACTTCGGGCGCCGCCTGGGCAGTCTCTTGCCTGTTTTGCACTGCTGTCGGGCTGTCCCGCGCGGGGTCACGACCATCCCGGAGGTACACGCGCCCATCCCGGGCGTACACGCGGCTGTCCCGGTGCGCCGAGGCTTCGTGGCCGATGGAGGCGTGTCGTCAGCCGACGACCGCGCGTGTGTGGCCGGCTGACACGTGTCGTCCGGCCGGTGCGCGCGTACGACTCGCCGATGCGCGAGTGGTGGGTCGCCGGCGGCGGTGTGTGCCTGGCTGATGGTCACGCGCGGTGTGGCGGGTCCCTCAGCCTGTTCGGCCGGTGATCGCGGCACACCGGCCGACCTACACGAGGCAGGTGACCGGCCGCCTCGCCGGTGTCGCCGGTCGTCACGCGCATTCCGGACGCCGAGACGCCTGCCTGGCCGCGATTTGCACGCAGCTCCGATCACTTTGCGTGCAACCCCACCGATCTGCCTTGCGCGCACGCCGCGAGGCCGTCAGGCCCGGCGACAATGGCGCGTCGATGCAGACTCGTGGCCTCGACCGATTCGGACCCTTCCAACTGGATGCCCGCCGACGGCAGCTGATGCGCGGTCCCGAAACCGTGTGGTTGCCCGATCGCCAGATGGATGTGCTGCTCACGCTGGCCGCCCGCGCCGGTCAACTCGTCTCGAAGGAGACGCTGGCGGAAACGGTCTGGCGAGACGTGGCCGTGACCGACAACAGCATCGTGCAGGCGGTGAGCGGGCTGCGACAGGCACTGGGCGATGCCCCGGACGGTCCCGGGTACATCCAGACGCATGTGCGTCAGGGATATCGCTTCAGCGCGCCGGTCGAGCAGGTGCAGGACGGGACGACCAGCGCGTCACTCGATGCGCTCCTCAACGGCTACCGCGCGTTCGTGGACGGGCGCGCCGCGCTCGAGACGCTCGATCGACCGGGCGTGGCGCGCGCCCGGCAGGCGTTCGAGGAGGCGTTACGCGTCGAGCCCGGGTTTGCCGCGGCTCACATCGGACTCGGCCATGCCTTCCTGCTGGCGTTCGAGGCCACGCGGGTCGACGCGGCGCCAGACAGCTACCTGCTCTCACGCGCCAGCCAGCACGCCCGCGAGGGGTGCCTGCTGCATCCGTGGTCCGGCGATGCCTGGAGCATCCTCGCCCTCGTGCGGCATCGCTGCGGCGAGTGGCGGGAGGCGCTCGCAGCCGGGCGCAAGGCCACCACGCTCGAGCCCGATGACTGGCGGCACCTGATTCGGCTCGCCGTCGTGAGCTGGGGCGAGGAGCGCCTACGCGCCGCGCGACGGGCGTGCGACCTTTGCCCGGATCTCGCGCTCGGCCACTGGTTCGCGGCGACCGTCTTCGTGGCACGCCAGCGGCTCGACCGCGCGCTGGAGGAACTGCGTGCCGGCTGTGCCGCGCAAGACGGCCTGCAGGCCGCCCGTCTCGCCGGGGGCGACGTACCGCCGCGATTCCCGGCGGCCGGACTCCACTGGTTGCGTGGACTCGTGCTCGCCGCGAGCGGGGACGAGGAGGCGGCGCTCGAGGCGTTCGCGCAGGAACTGACGTTCGAGGACGCCGCGCACATCTACGCGCGCGAAGCGGCCGCGAACAGCTGGTATGCCACCGGTGCGGTCTACCTGCGACAGGGACGCCTCGACGAGGCGAATGCCGCGTTCGGGCAGACGCTGGCCCGTGTGCCGACGCACGCCATCGCGGCCGCGTGCCTGGGCCGTCACCAACAGGCCGGCCCGGTGGTGACGGCCGCCGATCGGGGACTCGAGGCGGTGCTGGCGCGCGCGGCGACCCTGACGCTGGGCGGAAACCCCGAGGCGGCCGCCGCGTTCGTGCACTGCGCGCTCCCACAGGCGCTGCCCACGTCGGCGGGATGGGCGCTGCCGGTCGACCCGGTGCTGCGCCCGCTGGAACACCGGTCCGCCTGGGCACCCGTGCTGTCTGAACTGCGTGCACGCGGCCTGTGAGGACGACGACCCGCCCCGTATGAATTCGAATTCAGCGTAATTCACGCCGCAGTTCACGACTTCGGACCCTTCCCGGCCCGACCATGGCGAGCAAGGAGGTTCGCCATGCGAACAGATGAACTGAGACGGTACGAAATGTTGCAGCGGGTGCGCGCGTTCGGCGCGGCCCATCCCCGGATCTTCCCGGCCGGCAGCGGCGGGGCTGAGGCGCTCGACGCGGTCTCGTCCGCGGTGACGCGTCTCTCGGAGCACGCGACCGCGAAGGTGGCGGCCGCGGCCCAGGGCCGGCCGCGGAAGACGCTGGCGCGTGAGGCGCTGGTGCGCCAGTTGAAGACGCTGAGTCGGTGCGCGAAGGTCATCGCGGAGGAGACACCGGGGTTCGATGGGCCGTTCGCGCTGCCCAAGAGCGTGGCCGACCAGCGGTTGCTGACGACCGGGCGCGTCTTCCGCGCGCACGCCGAACCCGTGGCGGCGCGCTTCGTGGAACTCGGGCTGCCAGTCTCGTTCCTGGCCGACCTCGACGCCGCGATCGCGGAGTTCGTCGAGGCGATTGGTGACCGTGACGCGGGCCGTGACGGTCAGGTGGCGTCGATGGTGGCGATCCGGGCGGAACTGCAGGCCGGGCGCGCCGCCGTGCGACGGATGCACGAGGTGGTCGCGCTGCATGCGGCCGATGACCCCGCGGTGCTCGCCGTCTGGGCGCGCGACAGGCGCGTTCAGGGACGGGGCGGCGCGGGCGGGCCGAAGCCGGAGCCGGAGCCGGAGCCGGAGCCCGGGCAGAGCCTTGCGGCTGCGGCCGACGCGGCGGTGACGTCGTACCAACCGGTCGTGTCCGATGAGACACCGACCCCGGCACCGGCACCGGCGCCCGCAGCGCCGGTCACGTCGGCTGTCACCGCGCCCGACGACGAGCGCGCCGCCTGATCCGTCGCGCGATCACCAACGGCCGGGAGCGAGGGCCACGCTCCCGGCCGGCGAACATCCGGCGTATGACCTCTCCGGTCCCACCCCGGCGCGACACTGTGCGCAGGGAGGATCGGATGTCACTCGCTGCCTCACGGGAATCGAAGTCGAGCCGCCGCCACTGCCGCGGCTGCGGGAGCCGCCGGGCGCGCTTCCAGTTTCGCGGCCACGTGCGCGCGGACCGCGATCACACCCTCTGCTTCGAGTGCTTCCGGTCCGAGACCGACCGCCGGCGCGCGATGGTCATGCGCGCGAGCGGCACGACGAACGGGCTTCCCGCCGACAGAAGTCTGCGCCCGCCGCGTCAGCCTTTCGTCGATCGCGCAGTCGCCCTCTGAATCGCGCTGACGACCCGCGGCACGTCTCGTGCGTGGCGCGCGCCTGTCGGGAGACCCTGGGAAGCCACCCAGGGCCGCCGTCTCCTCGCTGTCCGGAGGTCTCATGACCGCTTCTCCCTCAGCGGCCCGCGCCAAAGTGCGCAGGGCCGGTCCCCGCCTGCTCGTCGTCTCTCTGCTCGCCATCGGTCTCGCCGCCCTCGCCAGCTCCTGGCTCGCGCCCGTCAAGGCGGCGTCGGCCAACCTCACCTTCACGATTACCCGCGTCGTCGCCGTGCAGTGTGACGAGGGCGCCGGCGAGGCGTGCCCGAACGACTTCTACGCCAGGATCAACGTCGACGCGCAGGGCACCTACGAGACGGCCAAGTGGTGCAACAGCTGCTCGGTGGACTTCCAGCCGAACTGGTCGCTGACGCGCACGGTCGATACCGACACCCCGATCGGCGTGCACGTGTCGCTGTGGGATCAGGACGACCTGAGCGACGACGACGACATCGCCATCAGCGGCGGCACCCGCTACTTCGACATCACGGTGAACCTGAACTCGTGCACCTGGTCGGGCGGGGGGCTGCGCGGTGACGTCAACACGCAGTACTCGACGGCGGGCACCGGGCTCGACGCCGCGAAGATCTACTTCACGGTGAACACCGATTCGGCCGCCTGCCGCGACACCGACGGCGACGGCCTGCTCGACGGCTGGGAGACCAACGGCTACGACGCCGACGGCAACGGCAGCATCGACGTGAACCTGCCGGCGATGGGCGCGAACCCGAACCGCAAGGACCTCTACCTCGAGATCGACTACCTGCTGGCCGGCAACCACACCCACGCGCCCCGCCCGACGGCGATCGGCGACGTGGTCCGCGGCTTCGCCAACGCGCCGGTGGCCAACCCGGACGGCACCTTCGGCGTCCAGCTCCACGTCGACATCGGCAACGTGAACGGCGCCGGCAACGTGGTGAGCGTCAACGGCGCGAGCGGCGTCGTCGGCACGTGGGGCGACTACGGCGGGGGCGGCTCGCAGATTCCCGAGGCGGGCAACACGGTCATCGACTGGGATGGCGCGCCCGGCAACCCCGGTGTCAGCTTCTTCGCCGTGAAGAACATGGCGACCATCCGCGACAGCATCTTCCGCTACGCGATCTTCGCGCACCAGACGAACCAGCGCGCGGCGGTGAACGACTGCACGTCGGGCGTCGCCAAGGGGATTCCCGGCGCGAACTTCATCGTGTCGCTCGGCGGCGTCCGCTCGATCACGGGCGGCGGCACCAGCGCCTGCTGGACGGCCGATGTCAACGGCCAGTCGGTCGGCAGCCGCGCCGAGCAGGCGGGCACGCTGATGCACGAGTTCGGGCACACGCTCGGCCTGCTCCACGGCGGCGTCGACAGCATCAACAACAAGCCGAACTACCTCAGCGTGATGAACTACTCGTTCCAGTCGTGCGGCGTGCCGACCTCGCCGACGCTCTTCGGCACACCCGCGATGCCTGGCGGCTGCGACTTCTCCCGCATCGTGCTGCCCGACGTCGGCGTGTCGCTCGACGAGACGAGCCTCGACGAGTGCAAGGGGTTCGACAACGGCTTCTTCAACTTCGGTTCCGCCGACTGGAACGCCGACAAGACGCTGCAGGGCTCGACCTGCGTGTCGCCGAACACCACGAACGTCTCGTTCAACGTGAACGGTGACTCGAACGACGCCAACAACAACAACGTCGTCGATCCGGGCGAGCCGATCATCGGCCAGCTGCCGGGGGCGAACGACTGGGCGTCGGTCGTCTACAACCACCGGACGGTCTTCGACTTCACGGTGGGCGGCGACCCGTCGCAGGACGAGCCCGATCCCGACACGCTCATTCGCTCGCGCGACTTCCTGTCGAACCTGCTCCGGCCCGAACTGGCGGTCGACAAGACGGGACCGACCGACGCGGTCCCCGGGCAGACGCTCACCTACAACCTGAACGTGCGCAACACCGGCAGCGGGCCGGCGCTCAACGTGCGGCTGGTCGACACGAAGCCCGACACCAGCGTGCAGAACTTCACGCTGGGCGGCGTCGTGGTCGGCGCGTCGATCGACAACGCGCTCACCTACGGCGTGGCCTGCACGGTGACCGACGGCACGGTGCTCACCAACACGGTGCAGATGACCGGGGCCGACATCGTCGGCAACGTGCTCACCGGCAGTGACGGCGTGTCGACGACGGTGCATGCGCCGGTGCTCACGATGGGGCTCACCGCGACCGCCTCGGTCAACGCGGGCGAGGCCGTCACCTACACGGTGACCTACGCCAACACCGGCAGCGGCGGCGCGACGAACGTCGTCGTCACGGTGGTGCTCCCGGCGGGGGTGTACTACAGCGCGGCGCTCGACCAGGGGGCTGGTCCGCAGCCGACCACCGTCACGCTGAACAGCGACGGCACGCGCACGCTCCGGTGGACGGTCGCCACGCTGGCGGGCAATTCGGGGAGCCGGTCGATCGTGTTCACCGCGCGGCCGACGCTGCTCGCGCTCGGCGGCGCGTCCTACGAGGCGTCGGCGAGCCTGTCGTTCAGCAACGGCGGCGGGTGCAGCTTCACCTCGCTGACCGCGTCGGCATCCACGGGGATCACGGTGGTGGCGGCGACCAACGACCCGCTCTCGGCGGGCTACTGGAAGACGCATCCCGAGCAGATCACCACCGAGCTGCTGGCGCGCATCCAGGCGACCGACCAGCGGTTCGACACCACGGCCCTGGTCGGCGAGCTCTCGCTGGCCGAGGTGGCGACGACGTTCAACACCGGCACGAACATGCCGGCGCCGCTCCTGCAGCAGCTGCTGGCGACGTACGTGAACCTGGCGACCCGGCGCGTGAACGCGGCAACGGTGATCCAGTCGCGGCTCGACACGCGGCTCGGGCTCGGGACGGTGCGTGACGCGGCGCTCTACGCCGTCAGCACGCTGGCACTGCCGGTGAACCCGGCGAGCGCGACGCGGTACAGCAACGCGACCACGGTGCTCGACGAGATCAACACCGACCGGTCGACCCCCTAGGCGTCATCGGGCTCCCCCCAGGAGTCCCGGGTCCCTCCCGCCGTCCGGCCCTCCGGCCGGGCGGCGGAGAGGGATCGTCACGGTGCCGGCTGCCCGATGAGCAGCCGGTTCTTCGGCGTGATCGCGTCCGGGATCGTCTGCGTCCGCACCTGGTAGCCGGCCGCGCGCAGCCGGGCCGCGCGCACGAGATCGATCGCGAGCGGACCGTCGACCCAGCCGGTGAGTCCGCCGGCATCACCCGTATCCAGATCGTGACAGCAGGGGAGCACCGCGACCGGCGCGCGTGCGTGGAGCGCCGCGCCGATGACGTGGTCGGTCAACTCGCCGCACGCATGCGCCGACACCACGACATCGCCGGCGCGCACGTCGTCGGCCGCGAGCGGGCGTCCCTCGACGCGCACCCGCCCGGCGAGCCGCGGCCAGCTGTCGCGGAGCACGGCATGAAGCGTCGCCGCCGACGGGGGAATCGCCGGGTCGACCACCAGCGCCTCGGGTGACGTGTCGTCGAGCAGCAGCATCAGGTGCGCGAGTAGCCCATGGCCGCCCGCCACGTCGATGATGCGGCCGCCGCGCACGTGGCGTCGCGTGCGCCGCGCCACCTCCCACGCCTCGTAGAGTTCCTTCCGCGGCAGGCAGTCGGCGGCACAGACCGCGCGCGCGACGCGATCGAACAGCGTGGCGCCGGGGAAGCGCGCGAGGTCGTGCGTCGAGAGGCGCTCCTTCGAGCCGTGCGCGAACATGGTCGCCCGTGATTATCGGCTATGCTGCCGCGCATGCGCATCCGGACAGCCCTCCAGACGCTCGTCCTCGGCGTCGCCGTCCTGATCGGACTCGTCACCCTTCACGCGCAGTCGCCCGCCGCTCCGCCGTCGCCCGCGCGTGCCGCGCGGCCCGACGTCCACCCGGTGAGCGGACGCACGTTCGCGCGTCCCATGGGCGTCGAGGGGGCCGCCTGGCTCGATCGTCCCGAGCGCGTCAGCGAGGAGGCGCCCGACGAGGCGATCCGCTTCCTGAAGCTCCGGCCGGGGATGGTGGTGGCGGACATCGGCGCGGGGTCGGGCTACTTCACCACCCGGATGGCGCGGTTGGTCGGCCCGACAGGGAAGGTCTACGCCGAGGACGTGCAGCCGGCGATGCTCGACATTCTCCGTCGCACCGTCGCGAGGGAGAAGCTGACCAACGTCGTGCCGGTGCTCGGTGAACTCAACGATCCGAAGCTGCCCGCCGGCGCCATCGACCTGGCGATCATGGTCGACGTCTACCACGAACTCTGGGAACCGCAACTGGTGCTGCAGCGCCTGCGCCGGTCGCTGAAGCCGACCGGCCGGCTGGTGCTGCTGGAATACCGCGGCGAGGACCTGCGCATCCCGATCATCCCCGAGCACAAGATGACGCGGCGCCAGGCGCAGGTCGAGCTCGAGGCCGAGGGGTTCCGGCTCGCGGACGAGTACGAGGAACTGCCGCGGCAGCACCTGTTCGTGTTCGCGCCGGCGGTCACGCCGACGCGCTGACGGCCGCGGGCGTCCCGCTGATCCGGGTGATTTCCGCACGACCTATGAGCCGGCGGGAGCGGAGGGGATATGTCCGAACCTGAAGGCGTCGACGTTGCTCGCCGACCTGAAGGTGCTCTGAAGGTGTACCAGGCCGAACGGGTGCCAGGGAGACCGCGGCTGCGGAGCGCGCGCAGAAGGCGGCGCG
Source organism: Acidobacteriota bacterium (assembly GCA_947465275.1). Lineage (GTDB taxonomy): Bacteria > Acidobacteriota > Vicinamibacteria > Vicinamibacterales > UBA2999 > JBEBGV01. The sequence goes on from CANIAI010000031.1 coordinate 11,347, forward strand.
CACACCGATCCAGCGCCCGCGGCGTACAACGCGCGGCTGAGCGGCGGACACCACTGCCGTTCGGCTAGAATCGCGGGCATGCCGA
>CANIAI010000032.1 GCA_947465275.1 Acidobacteriota bacterium
ACCGGCGTGGCGGCGAGCCGCGCGGCGCCGGTGATCTGCTGCAGCGCCTGCGGATCGATGAGCGGCTGGTCGAGCGCCGGCGTCAGCGTGTCGAACACCCGCACGAACGTATCGACCACGAGCGGGTCGTACATGTTGCCCCGGCGGTCCTGCAGCACCGCGAAGGCGTCGGCGCGCGAGAGCGCCGGGCGATAGGGCCGGTCGGACGTCAGTGCGTCATAACAGTCGACCACCGACAGGATGCGCGCCCCCACCGGAATGTCGGTGCCGCGCAGCCCGTTCGGATAACCGGTGCCGTCCCAGTTCTCGTGGTGCGCCGCGACGATCGGCACCACCGGGAACGGGAAGTCGATTGCCGACAGGATCTGCGCCCCCAGCGCCACGTGCGTCTTCATCTGCTCGAACTCGACCGGGGTGAGGCGTCCCGGCTTGTTGAGGATGTGTTCGGGGATCCCGAGCTTGCCGGTGTCGTGCAGCAGCGCCGCCGCCTGGATCGCCTTCAGCGTCGATTCGTCGGCCACGCCGAGCACCCGCGCCAGCCCCACCGCGTAGGCCTGCACGCGGCGTACGTGGTCGTGCGTGACGCCGTCCTTCGCGTCGATCGCGGTGGCGAGCGTCTCAATCGCGCTGACGTACAGGCGGTCCATGCGCTGCGCGTGCTGCTGCGCGTCGTCGAGCCGTCCGAGGAAGGACCGGAGCGTGCCATGGAAGACCAGGACGAGCGGCATCACCACCGCCGCCGACAGGAAGCCGCCGAACCGGACGACCACCACGATGCAGAATGCCGCCGAACTCGCGGCCGCGTAATTGACCGCCAGCGGCCAGAGTCGGCGCCAGACCGGGAGCAGGTGCTGGCCTGACTCGATGGCGATCGCGCCGGCGGTGAGTCCGGAGTTCAGCAGGTAGTAGACGATGGCCATCGCGACGAGCCCGGGGAGCGTGGCGTCCACGACCCAGGTGCCGTCGCGGAGCGGACCGGTGCCGGTCATCCGGAAGAACAGGTGCGCCGCCAGCCAGAGGGCGAGCGCCGGGGCGGTGGCGTTGAACAGCAGGCGCGGGAGCGGGTGCTTCCGCCGGACGGCGAGCGTCACGCTGTCGACCGCCATGGCGAGGGTGGCCGGCGCGGGACCGAAGAGCATCGCCGCCGCCATGAAGAAGGTGTCCGAGGCCGAGATGATCGCGCTGACGCCGGGCACCTTCAGCGCCGCCGTGCCCGCCAGCAGGCCGAGCGCCGAGAAGGCGAGCCACTCCGTCCAGCGCGGGGTGGACGGCAGCGCGATCGCCGACGCCACCAGCGCACCCGCGCCCGCGAGGGCGACGAGGGTGACGTAGAGCGGGAGCCGGACGTGGCTCTCGTGGTCGGCGGGCGGCGCGAGTGAAACGGGCACGGTGATCGGCGAAGACGTCGCAAGCTTCGCGCCGTGGGGCGCTGACCGGCGACGCGTCGCCGCAACAGATGCCGGCGCAGTGACTTGCGGCCGAAGACTCGCGCGCCGCGGCCGGTGCGCATCTCTGACGCATGCTCAGGAACGGCACACGGCGAGCGGCGCGTGCGGGTGGGTCCCGACGCCCGGAACGGGCGCCCCTGTCCCTTCCGCGCCCGTTCAGGGCCGGAACACGAGTCCTGCGAGCCTGCGTGTCCGCCGGCGGACACGTGCGCCGCCATGCGACACGCAGTTGCGTGCACTGCCGCGCAGGTGGGCTGGGCGGCTGGGGGCCGGGTGACCGGGCGGCCCGGCGGCTTGGCGGCCGCCGCTCCCGCATGGGTGTGGCTGCGCCGCGAATCCAGCACCGTGCTGGGGAACAAGCACCGTGCCGGGAAACGAGCACCGTGCTGGGACGCGAGCGGAGTGTTGGAACAAGCACCGTGCTAGGAAACAAGCACCGTGCTGGGGAGACCGCCGCGCAGGACACAGCGGCCGCTCGCAGCTCCGTGCTGCGCCGGCGGGGGCACTCGGCCGGCGGCGGCCGGACGCCCACACGCGATAATGGGGCGGGCAATCGCACGAGGCGTTCATGGACGCGGCGCTGGACGAAGCGCGGCGCGGGCTCGAGGCGGGAGAGGTGCCGGTCGGGGCCGTGCTCGTGGCCGACGGGGACATCATCGCGCGGTCGTTCAACCGCCCCATCGGGGCGCACGACCCCACGGCGCACGCCGAGGTCCTCGTCCTGCGCGAGGCGGCGCAGCGGCTCGCCAACTACCGGCTCACCGGCACCACCCTGTACGTGACGATCGAGCCGTGCCTGATGTGCGTGGGCGCGCTGGTGCACGCGCGGGTGGGAACGGTGGTCTACGGGGCCGACGAACCGAAGAGCGGAGCCCTGGTGTCGGCCGTCCGCGCGCACGAGACGCCGGGGCTGAATCACCGCTTCCAGGTCGTCGCCGGGGTGCGTGAGGGCGAGTGCCGGGAGCTCATCCAGCGGTTCTTCCGCGAGCGCCGCCGCGGTGCCCGCGAACCATTACTGGCAGAGTCGGGCCCGGGATCGGTATAATCAGATGTTCGCTCCCGCCCGGGAGCGGCAGCGGCGAACCAGGTCACCGGTTCAGCGCACGACCGGAGAGGTACCGAAGTGGTCGTAACGGGGGCGCCTCGAAAGCGTCTTGCCGGGTAACCGGCACGGGGGTTCGAATCCCTCCCTCTCCGCCATTCCTTCGACAACGCCCGCCAACAGCACAGCTCGTCCGCAGACGCCGGGCACAGCGGTTGCTGTAGGCGTCGCGTGATCCCGGCTACCTCCGACCCCCGCTGAGCGGGCGATGACTGTCGCCGCGACTCCCCCCGCGCGCCCCGTCTCCACCATGATCCGGGGCACGATCGCGAAGTACTGCCTGCTGGCATGTACGCTCGTGACGGGCATCCTCCTGATGCCGTTCACGTTGCATCATCTCGGGCCCGCGCGCTACGGACTCTGGATGCTCGTCGTGACGATGACCGGCTACCTGCAGTTGCTCGATGCGGGGTACGCCAACGGCCTCGTGCGTCATCTTGTGGAGGCCGAGGCTCATCAGGACACCGCCCGGCTGAATCGGCTCATCAATACGTTCTTCTGTGTCTACGCCGTGATCGGTGTGTTGGCGGGGACCGTCGGTATGGCCCTCGCGTGGCTCGTCGTACCCAGATTTCCCAGCCTCACCCCTGATGAGGTGCGGACCGGCCAGTGGCTGACGGCCATCCTGGCGGGTCGAGTGGCCATCGGGTTTCCGATGACGGTCTTCGGCGCCGTCAGCTTCGCGCGCCAGGGGTTCACGCGGAACACGATCATCGCCGTCGCCGTCTCGCTGCTGAACGCGGCGGCCACCTGGCTCGTGCTCAGCAGGGGCGGGGGCCTGTTGCTCCTCGTCGCGACGACGACCGCGATCAACCTGCTGTCGTACGTCGCGTATGCGGGGACCGCCCGGCAGTTGTGCCCGGAGATGCGCATCGACCCGCGCCTGTTCGACCGCGGGGAATGGCGCCAGGTCACCATCTTCAGCGCCTATCTCTTCGTGATCGACGTGGCTGTACAGGTCGGCTTCAACCTGGACAACATCGTGATCGGTGCCACGCTGGGGACGACCGCGGTCGGCGTGTATGCGGTCGCCCTGAGGCTGACCGAGTACCAGCGGCGGGTCTGCGACCAGTTCAGCGACATCGTCTTCGCGCACGCGTCATCGGTGCACGACCGGGGAGACCGGGAGGGACTGAGGGCCACGTTCCTCGAGAGCACACGCATCGCGGTGCTCCTGGGCGCCGGCGCCGCGCTGGGCCTGATTGCCTTCGGCCGGCCGCTGGTGCACGTCTGGATGGGACCAGGGCTCGAGGCCAGCATTCCGGCCCTGATGGCGCTGGCGTGCGCCACCACGGTGGTGGTGTCTCACGCCCCGCTGGCCAACGTGCTGATGGCCAGCGGTAGTCATCGCCGCGTGGCGGCGGTCTGGGTCACGGAGTCGGCCGCCAACCTGTGCCTGAGCCTGCTCTGGGTGCGCCAGTACGGATTGACCGGTGTGGCCCTCGGAACGGCCATCCCTGTCGTGATCGGGCATCTGGGCGTGCTGTTTCCCACCGTCTGCCGCACCGTGGGTGTCTCTCTCGGCACCGCATTGCGGGAGACCGCCCTGCCGGCGGCGCTGGCCGTGGCCCCTGCCGCGCTCCTCGCGGCGTGGCTCTCGACGACACAGATTCATGATGGAGGCGGCGCGCTGGCCCTGCGGGCGCTCAGCGTCGCGCTCGTCTACGCCCTGTCCGTCGTCTTCGTGGGGCTGACCCCGGAGCGCCGCGGGGTGTACCTGACGCACCTCCGGGATGCGATCAGACTGCGGCTGTCCACCACGTAAGCCGCCACCGGGGGCTACGGCACACAGTGTTCAGCAGACCCGACTCGCTGTTTCAGGCCATCGCCGACAACGCCAGTGTCGCGCTCCTGATCATGGACGCGCGGCAGCACTGCGTGTTCATGAACCCTGCCGCCGTTGAGCTGACCGGCTACCGGCTCGACGAGATCCAAGGCCGTCCGCTGCACGACTTCGTGCATTACCTGCGGCCCGACGGCAGCCCCTACCCGCTCCAGGAATGTCCGATCGATCGCGCGTTTCCCGAGAAGAACCGGATGCGCGGCGAGGAGGTGTTCGTCCACAAGGACGGCCACCTCTATCCGGTGTCGTTCACCGCGAGTCCGCTGCTCGATGAGAGCGCCACGCCCATTGGCACCATCATCGAGGTGCTCGACATCAGCCGCCGCCGCGAGCAGGAGACGCGTGAAGCGCGCACCCGGCAGCTGTTCGTCGACCTGGTCGAGCGCGCGCCGTTCGGCATGTACATCGTCGATGCCGAGTTCCGCATCGTGCTGATGAACGAGGGGTCGAAGACCAGCGCCTTCCGCAACGTGCCAGACGTGGTCGGCCGCGGCCTGCGTGACGCGATGCGGGTGCTCTGGCCGGAACCGGTGGTCGACGAGGTCGTGGCCCTCTTCCGCCGCACGATGGACACGGGCGAGCCGTACTTCACGTCCGAGTTCCGGAACATGCGCCAGGACGTCAAGACGGTCGAGGCCTACGAGTGGGAACTGCAGCGCATCACGCTGCCCGACGGCCGCCATGCGGTGGTCTGTTACTACTTCGACCTCACGCGGCTGCGCGACGCGGAGATCGCGCTGCGCGAGGCGGACCGCGCCAAGGACCAGTTCCTCGCGATGCTCGCGCACGAACTGCGGAACCCGCTGGCGCCCATCCGCATCGCCGCGGCCCTGCAGCGCGCCCGGGTGACCGACGACCCGGTGATGCTCAAGTCGCGCGACGTCATCGATCGGCAGGTCTCGCACATGGCGCGGCTGCTCGACGACCTCCTCGACGTGTCCCGTCTCGCGCGTGGAAAGCTGGTGCTGCAACGCGAGGTGCTGCCGCTCGGATCGGTGCTCGACATGGCGATCGAGACCAGCCAGCCCGAGATCGAGCGCTACCGGTGCCACCTGACGGTGCACATCGGCCAGGCTGATGACACCTCCGTGCACGGCGACCCGGCGCGGCTGACGCAGGTCTTTGCCAACCTGCTGAACAACGCCGCCAAGTACAACCGTCCGGGCGGCAGCATTACGCTCACGCTGGCCGTCAACGCCGTCGCGCGCGAAGCGGTGGTCACGGTCGCCGACACGGGCCGCGGCATCGCGCCGGATTTCGCCCCGCGACTCTTCCAGCTCTTCGCGCAGGGGCACGACCCCGTCGGCGCGTCCACGTCGGGCCTGGGCATCGGCCTGAACCTGTCGAGGCGTCTCGTCGAACTGCACGGCGGCTCGATCTCGGCGCGCAGCGCAGGCGAGGGGCAGGGCAGTGCGTTCGAGGTTCGGCTGCCGCTCGCCGCCATCGATGCCGCGCGCGTCGCGCGGCCGGCGACGAGGCCCGAATCGGCCGGGCAGGTGCTGCTCCACATCCTGGTGGCGGAGGACCACCCCGACGGTGCCGCGATGCTCGCGGCCTTCCTGCGCGAAGCCGGGTGCCGCGTGACCACGGTGGCCGATGGACTCGCCGCGCTCGAGGCCGCCGAGCAGGTGCGTCCTGACGCCGTGGTGCTGGATATCGGCATGCCGGGCATGAACGGCTACGACGTCTGCGCCCGCCTGCGCGCCGAGCCGTGGGGGCGGGAGATGACGGTCGTGGCCCTGACGGGGTGGGGCCAGCCCGACAACCGAGCGCGCGGTGACGCCGTCGGGTTCGACCTGCACCTCGTCAAGCCGATCGATCCCAACGAACTGCTGGCTCGGCTCCGCGAACTGCGCGGGGCATAATCGCTTCGTGACTCGCCACCAGGACGGACCCTCCCAGCCGGAACAGATCCACCACCAGCACCGCGCCACCCTGCAGCGCATTGCCCGACGGCTGATGCTCGAACGGGGCCTGCTGCCGACGTTCTCCGCCGCGGCGACGGCGGAGCTACGCGCGTTGCAGACGGCGGCCGGACCGGGAGCGGCCGGGGCAGGCCCCAACGGCGACGCGGCCACTCATGACGTGCGCGACCTGACGGCGCTCCCGTGGGCATCCATCGACAACGACGACTCACGCGACCTGGATCAGCTGACGGTTGCCGAGCCGCTGACCGGCGACGACGTGCGTATCCGCGTCGCGGTCGCGGACGTGGACGCGCTCGTCTCGCCGCAGTCCGCGATCGACGCGCACGCGCAGCACAACACGACGTCCGTCTACACGGCCGCCGAGATCTTCCCGATGCTGCCGGAACGGCTCTCGACCGACCTCACGTCGCTGAACGCCGGCGAAGACCGCCTGGCCGTCATCATCGAGATGGACGTCGCGGCCGACGGCACGGTGCGGCGGTCCGACATCTTCCGCGCCCGTGTCCGCAACCAGGCCAAGCTCGCCTACAACAGCGTGGCCGACTGGCTCGAGGGCAGCGGCCCGGCACCGCAGGCACTCGCCGCCGTGGAGGGGCTGGCCGACAACCTCCGCCTGCAGGACCGCGTCGCGCAGGCGCTGCGCGCGCGCCGTCACAGTTGCGGCGCGCTGAGCCTGGAGACGGTGCAGTCGAAACCGCGGTTCGAGGGTGACGAGCTGCGCGATCTGGCCGTCGAACGCCCGAGTCGCGCGAAGCAGCTGATCGAAGACTTCATGATCGCGGCGAACGGGGTGACCGCGCGCTATCTCGCCGCGAAGCGCCTTCCGTCCATCCGGCGCGTGGTGCGCTCGCCGAAGCGGTGGGACCGCATCGTGGCCCTCGCGCGCGAGCACGGCGCGACGCTGCCGGCCGAGCCCGACTCGTCGGCGCTCGACGCCTTCCTCGTGGCGCGGCGCACGGCCGATCCACTGCGCTTTGCCGACCTCTCGCTCGCCGTCATCAAGCTGATGGGCGCGGGCGAGTATGTCGCCGAGCGGCCCGACCACGAGGCGCCCGGGCACTTCGGCCTCGCGGTACGCGACTACGCGCACTCGACGGCGCCGAACCGCCGGTATCCCGACCTGCTGACGCAGCGCCTGCTGAAGGCGGCGCTCGCCGGCCAGGCGCCCCCCTACAGCTTCGAGGAGCAGGAGGGCCTCGCGAAGCACTTCACCGAGGCGGAAGACGCGGCCAACAAGGTGGAGCGTCAGGTCGGGAAGTCGGCGGCGGCGCTGCTGCTGGCGTCGAGGGTCGGCGAGCAGTTCCCGGCGCTGGTGACCGGGGCGTCCGACAAGGGCACCTGGGCGCGCGTGCTCACGCTGCCGGTCGAGGGCCGGATCGTCCGCGGGTTCGAGGGGGCCGACGTGGGCGAGCAGGTCCGCGTCCGGCTCCTGTCGGTGGACGTCGAACGCGGATTCATCGACTTCGCCCGCGTCGGTAACGGGCACGCCTGATCGGCGCGGGCCTCAGTGCAGGACGGTGAAGTGATCCCGCACGCGCGCAACAATCTGCGAGTCGGTCAGCGCGTCCGCGGTCTCGACGGCGACCATGCGTCCGGCGAGCGCCGAGCGGTCGAGTCGCGCGCGGAGTTCCAGCTTCGCCTCACCCGGTCCGAACAGCAGCACCGCGTCGGGCGTGCCGAGATGCCCGATGACTTCGTCGTAGTACCGGTTGAGGTCCTGGGTGTTCCGCGCCTCGTACTGCTTCTCCCCGCCGGCGTTCTCCGAGCCCGAGTAGCGCGGGTGCGCGCCCACGCCCGAGCGGAAGGTGCTCTCCGAGATCTCGTCGCCCGTGACGCGGACGATGACTGCCTTCTGATGATCGATCCAGACGCCGATGTCGCGACTCATGACACGCTCCTCCTGCCGCATGTGCGGTTGCGTGGCGCCCGTCAGGCCTCCTGACGGCTGGTCAGGATCACCTTGAGCGCCCCGTCTCGTGCCGCGTGACCAAACGTGTCGTACGCGGCCATCACGTCGTCCAGCGCGAAGCGGTGTGTGACCAGCCGCTTCGGCTGCAGCTTGCCCGAGCCGATCATCCTGAGCAGCATGGGAGTCGAGACGGTGTCGACCAGCCGGGTCGTCAACGTGACGTTCCGGTCCCAGAGCTTCTCGATGTGCAACGTCACCGGCGCGCCATGCACGCCGACGTTGGCCAGGTGTCCCCCCGGCGCCAGGATGGCCTGGCAGATGTCGAACGTCGCGCCCACGCCCACGGCTTCGACGGCGACGTTCACGCCGGCCCCGCCGGTCAGCGCGAGCACTCGTTCCACCGCGTTCCCGTCAGCGCTGTTGATCACGCTGGTGGCGCCGAACTCGGTGGCGACCCGCAGCCGATGGTCGTCGACGTCGACCACGTGCACCGCGGCCGGCGAGTAGAACTGCGCGGTCAGCAGCACGGCGAGTCCGATCGGGCCGGCACCGACGATGGCCATGGTGTCGCCGGGCTTCACCTGGCCGTTGAGCACGCCGCACTCGAAGCCGGTCGGCAGGATGTCGCTGAGCATGACCAGGGCTTCCTCGTCCGCGCCGGGCGGCAGGTGGTGCAGGCTCATGTCGGCGTGAGGAATGCGGACGAACTCGGCCTGCGTGCCGTCGATCGTGTTGCCGAGCACCCACCCGCCGTCCCGGCAGTGGGAGTACATGCCGCCGCGACAGTAGTCACAGGTGCCGCACGCCGTGACGCACGAGATGATGACGCGGTCGCCCGGTTTCACCGCGGTCACGGCGGTACCGACCTCGGTGACCACACCGATCCCTTCGTGTCCGAGAATGCGCCCGGGCACGATCGCCGGCAGGTCGCCCTTCAGGATGTGCAGGTCGGTGCCGCAGATGGTCGAGGTGGTGATCCGGACGAGCGCGTCGGTCGCGTGCTGGATGGTCGGACGCGGCACGTCCTCCCACGCATGAGCACCGGGACCGTGATAGACCACCGCCTTCATGCGGGTGACGTCGGCGGCGACGCTGGGCGCGGGAAGCAGCTCGGTCGTCATACGACGACGCTAGCGGGTGTGCCTCCTCGCGCGCTGCTCAATTGTGAACACCGCTCCGGGGCCGTCCTGCCGCCCTACCGCCCGCGGATGAGCACCAGGTTCGCCGTGGACGCCGCTTTCCGGTGCGCCGCGATCGCCTGATACTCGGGCGAGTCGTACCAGGCGTGCGCCGCCTCCGCGGACGGGAACTCCAGCAGCACCGTGCGTGTGAAGGGGCACTCGCCCTCGAGCACCTCCGGCTGCTCTTCGACGGAGCGGAGCGTGCCGCCGTAGTGGCCGAGGATCTCGACGAACGGCGCCACGTACTTCGCGTACGTCTCGCGGTCGTGGATGTTCAACTGCGCGATCAGGTATACAGGCATATGGAATCCATCGAGAGCCGGTCGGACACCCGACACACCGTCATCCCCGCGCCGCCGGCCGCCGTCTTCGCGGCCATCAGTGCTCCCGACCGCATCGGGCGCTGGTGGGGCCCGGAGGGGTTCACCAGCACCGTCCACACCTTCGAGTTCACGCCCGGCGGGCGCTGGCTGCTGACCATGCATGGCCCCGACGGCACAGACTACCCGAACCAGAACGTCTTCACCCGCCTCGAGGCCGATCGACTGTTCGAGATCGAACACCTGAGCGACCGCCACCACTTCATCCTGACGATCGAACTACACCCGCAGACGGGGGACGGAGCCGGGCCCGAGGCGCCGCTCGGCACCGAGGTGCGCTGGCGGCAGACCTTCGACACCGCCGAGCACTACCAGCAGATCGCGGCGTTCATCGCCACCGCCAACCAGCAGAACCTGGATCGCCTGGCGGCGGAGGTCGCGCGGGCCCCGGTACAGCCTGACGGAGCCGCGTAACGCCCGCGGACACGCGCGTCGACCCCGGCGACCTGCGCACGATCATCGGCGTGTCTGCGCGCGACCATCGGCGGCAGGCGTAACGGCATCGGCCACACACGCGTATCGGTCGGCGACACGCGCGCGGTTCTCGGCGGATCTCCACGTGTGGGTCGGCGAGAGGCCCGCGACGGTCGGCGACCTGCGCGCGGCGGCCGGCGACACCCACGCCCCGGCCAACGACACGCGCGCGGCAGCCGGTACCTGAGTCTCTGCACGAAGATCATGCCCGCGTGACGCGCCGGGATGACCGCGTGACACGCCAGGATGCCCGCGTGACACGCCAGGATGGCGGCGTGGCACACCTGGACCGGTATCCCACCGCCCGGGGAGTCGAAAAGCGCAGCGTGCCGCCGCCGGTCCGGAGACAATACGCCGATGCGCATTTCCGTTCTCGTCCTGACCGCCGCGCTTGCGGCCATCGTGCTGCCCCCGGCGGCCCGTCCGGCGGCGGCGCAGGCGGATATCGCCGGACAGTGGGCGACCCGCCAGCACGAAGATGCCCCCGAACGCGGCGCCGGTCCCGCGATGGTCGAATTCGAGGGGCTGCCCATCAACCAGGCGAACCGCACCCGCGGCCTGAGCTGGAGCGCCTCGATCTGGACGGTGCCCGAGCACCAGTGCATCCCGCACCCGGCCGACTACGGCAACAACTTCTCCCAGCTCCAGATCTGGAAGGACCTGGATCCGTACACCCGGGACGTGGTGGCGTACCACACCGAGATGTCGTGGATGAACCCGGTGCGGACGATCTGGATGGACGGGCGTCCCCGTCCGCCGGCCGAGGCGATGCACACCTGGCAGGGGTTCTCGCTGGGCAAGTGGGAAGGCGACATGCTCACCGTCGAGACGACGCACCTGAAGCCGGCGTACGTCCGCCGCAACGGCCTCGCCCGCAGCGAGAAGGCCACCCTGCGCGAGCACTTCATCCGGACGGGCAACGTGCTCACCTGGATCACCATCGTCACTGACCCGGTCTACCTCACCGAGCCGCAGATCAAGAGCCGGAACTTCCAGCTCGATCCCGGGTTCCAGATGGCGCAGTACCCCTGCTCGGTCGACGCGGAGGTCGACCGGCCCGAGGGGGAGATCCCGCACTACCTGCCGGGCCAGAATCCGTATGTGAACGAGTACGCCGC
>CANIAI010000033.1 GCA_947465275.1 Acidobacteriota bacterium
CGGCAATCGCCGCCACGATCACCACGATGCCGAGGTCGAGCAGCCGGTCGCCGTCGAGACCGCGGCGCCGTGCCCGCACCCGCGCGTACTGCAGGCCGAGCAGGTACGACGTGGCCAGCAGGACGCCGTAGCTGTAGAAGGTGACTGGCCCGAGGCTAAGCAGCTCGGGTCGCACGGGAACGCGTGACTCCGAGGACGTCGAGCACCATGAGCGCCACCCCGATCGAGATCGCGGCGTCGGCGACGTTGAAGGCCCAGAAGTGCCAGCCGTCGTGGTACACGTCGACGAAGTCGACGACGTAGCCGGCCGTCACGCGGTCGATCAGGTTCCCCGCCGCGCCGCCGACGATGCCCGACAGCCCCCAGCGCGTGAGCCACTGGTCGGACGGCAGCGTCGCCGCGTACCACGCGAGCCCGACCAGCGCCGCCGCGGCGAGCAGCGAGAGCGCCGCGGCCTTGCCCGGGAAGTCGATGCCGTTGAGCATGCCGAACGCGGTGCCGGTATTGTGCACCCGCGTCAGGTCGAACCAGCCCGGAATGACGGTCACCGAGTCGAACAGGTCGAACCGGGCGCGGACGACCGCCTTCGTGGCCTGGTCGAGCGCCACCACCAGCAGCACGGTCCAGAGTTCGGCGCGGCGTCCTGCGTTCATGCCGTCGTGGCAGTCGGCGTGTCGGTCAGCGCGTCGACGCAGCGCGGGCAGATCCCTGCCGTCGCCGGCTCGGCGCTCACCGCGGGCACGAAGCGCCAGCAGCGATCGCACTTGGTGCCGGACGCCTTGTCGACCGTCACCGTGACGCTGTCGGCCGCGTCGGCCGCGCCGACGTGCAGCGTCAGGTCGGACACGATGAACAGCGCCGGCAGGATGTCGCGATGCGCCTCGAGGATCGCCCCGATCGGCCCCGTCGCGGTCACCGTCACCGCCGCCGTCAGCGAGGTGCCGATCGTCTTCTCCTGCCGCTTCTGTTCGAGCGCGGCGTTCACCGCGTCGCGCGCCACCATGAGCCGTTCCCAGTCGCCGAGCAGCGCACTGTTCTCTCCGGCGCTCCCGAGCGCGTCGACGTTCGGGAACAGTTCCAGGTGCACCGACGCCGACCGCTGCCCCGGAATGTGCCGCCAGAGCTCGTCGGCCGTCATCGGCACGACCGGCGCGAGCAGCTTCGCAAGCCCCTCGCACAGCAGGTACATCGCCGTCTGTCCCGAGCGGCGCCCCTTCGAACGGGCGCCCCAGGTGTACATCCGGTCCTTCGTCACGTCGATGTAGAAGGCGCTCAGGTCGACGGTCAGCAGGCTGTTCAGCGCCTGGAAGACCGCCATGAAGTCGTACGCCGCGTAGCCGGCGAGCGCCTTGCGGGCCGTCTCGGCAAAGCGGGCGAGCGCGTAGCGATCCACCGCCTCGAGCTCGGCCACCGGCACCATGTCGGTCGCCGGGTCGAAGTCGTACAGGTTCGCCACCAGCACGCGCGTGGTGTTCCGGATCTTTCGGTACGCCTCGATGACGCGGGCGAGAATCTGCTTGCTGACGCGCAGCTCCTCGCCGTAGTCGCTCATCGCCACCCAGAGGCGGATGATCTCGGCGCCGCTCTCCTTGATCACTTCCTGCGGCTGGACGGTGTTGCCGAGCGACTTCGACATCTTGCGGCCATCCATGTCGATCAGGAAGCCGTGCGTCACGACCTCGCTGAACGGCGGACGTCCGCGCGTGCCGAGCGCCACGAGCAGCGAGCTCTGGAACCAGCCGCGGTGCTGGTCGCTCCCCTCGAGGTACAGGTCGGCCGGCCAGCCGAGTTCGTCACGGAACGGCAGCACCGCTTCGTGGCTCGAGCCCGAGTCGAACCAGACGTCGAGGATGTCGCGCTCACGCTCGAAGGTGGTGCCCTTGCAGCTCGGGCACGACAGCCCCGCCGGGACGAACTCCTCGATCGGCCGCTCGTACCAGGCGTCCGCGCCGTATTCGTCGAACACCGCCGCGGCCATCTCGACCGTCTCGGGCGTCAGGATCGCCTCGCCGCACGAGGTGCAGTCGAGCGCCGGAATCGGCACGCCCCACGCGCGCTGGCGCGAGATGCACCAGTCCGGACGGTTCACGACCATGTTGTAGATGCGGTCGTGGCCCCAGGCCGGGAGCCAGTGCACCTGGCTGTCGATCGCGTCCAGCGCCGCCTGCCGCAGCGTCTTCAGCTCGCCCGCGGGCGTCTTCACCTTCGGCTCGCCGTCCATGCGGATGAACCACTGCGACGTCGCGAGGAAGATCACCGGGTTGTGGCAGCGCCAGCAGTGCGGGTACTGGTGCTCGAACGACTGGCGGTGCCAGAGGCGTCCGCGCTCCTTGAGCGCCTGCTCGACGTTCGGGTTCGCGTCGAACACGCGCTGCCCGGCGAACAGTTCGACCGTGTCGAGGAAGTGGCCGCCCGGGCCGACCGGCGCGTAGACCTCGAGGCCGTAACGCAGGCCGGTCTGGTAGTCGTCGGCGCCGTGGCCGGGGGCGGTGTGCACCACGCCGGTGCCCGCCTCGAGCGTCACGTAGTCGGCGAGCACGCCGACCGAGTCGCGGCCGTAGAGCGGATGCTGGAAGCGGATGCCCTCGAGCTGCGCCCCCTTCAGGCGCACCACCGGCGTCCCGAACGGACGGCCGACCGCCGTCGACACCGTCTCGGCGAGCCCCTCGGCGACGAGCACGATGTGGCCGTCGACGTCGTAGGCGCCGTAGTCGAAGTCAGGGTGGAAGGCGACCGCCAGGTTCGACGGAATCGTCCAGGGGGTGGTCGTCCAGATCAGCACCGAGACGCCGCGGCCGGCGAGATCGGGCACGCGCGACACCAGCTCGTCACGGCTGGCGTCGGCCAGCGGGAACTCCACGTAGATCGAGGGCGACGAATGCCCCTCGTACTCGATCTCGGCCTCGGCGAGCGCCGTGCGGCAGTGGATGCACCAGTGGACCGGCTTCTTGCCCTTGTAGGCGAGCCCCGTCTCGACGAACGGCTTCAGCGCGCGCGCGATGGTCGCCTGGTAGCCGAAGTTCATCGTGACGTACGGGTGCGCCCAGTCGCCGAGCACCCCCAGCCGCTGGAACTCGCGGCTCATCACGTCGATGTGGCGGCCGGCGTACTCGCGGCAGGCGCGGCGGAAGTCGGCCGTGCTCATCTCGCGCTTCTTCGGCCCGAGCTCACGGTCGACCTTCAGCTCGATCGGCAGGCCGTGGCAGTCGTAGCCCGGCACGTAGGGCGCGTCGAAGCCGGCCATCGACTTCGACTTGATGACCAGATCCTTCAGGATCTTGTTGAGCGCCGTGCCGAGGTGGATCTGGGCGTTGGCGTAGGGCGGTCCGTCATGGAGGACGAACTTCGGGGCGCCCTTCCGGCGCTCGCGAATCTGGTCGTACAACCTCATCGATTCCCAGCGGGCCAGGGTCTCGGGCTCGCTGGTGGGGAGGTTGCCGCGCATCGGAAACTCGGTACGCGGGAGGTTGACCGTATCCTTCCACTCAGGCATAGACCCTCTAGTATCTCGTACCAACCCGGCCGGAACCGGCCCTGCCGTGCCCGAACTCCTATAATTTCGGCATGGTTCACGAGTCTGTGCTCGCCAACGGCCTGCGGGTGCTGGTGCAGGAGGTCCACACCGCCCCCATCGCGTCGGTCTGGTGCTGGTACCGGGTGGGGTCACGGAACGAGCCGCCCGGGCTCACCGGCGTCTCGCACTGGGTCGAGCACATGAACTTCAAGGGGAGCACGAACATCCCCCGCGACCAGGTGAAGGGGATCATCGAGCAGTTCGGCGGGTACTGGAACGGCTATACCTGGATCGACCAGACCACCTACACCGAGACCGCGTCGCGTGACGCCCTCGACCGGATGCTCTTCATCGAGGCCGAGCGGATGGCCCGCTGCCTCTACGACCCCGATGACGTCGCCTCCGAGCGGACGGTCATCATCTCGGAACTGCAGGGGGGCGAGAACGACCCCGAGCAGCTCCTCGAGCAGGAGCTGACCGCGGCCGCGTTCCGCGCGCACGGCTATCGCCACCCGACCATCGGCTGGCTCTCGGACCTCGAGGCGATGAGCCGCGAGGACCTCTACGGCTACTACCGGCGGCACTACGTGCCCAACAACGCGACGCTGGTCATCGTCGGCGACGTCGACACCGACGACGTGCTGCGGCGCGTCGAGCAGCACTTCGGCAGCATCCCACCCGGCGAACTACCGGTGGTGCGCATGACGCCCGAGCCCGAGCAGCTCGGCGAGCGGCGCGTGAGCGTGCGCCGCGAGGGGACGACCGCGTACCTCAAGGTCGGCTACCACGCGCCGGCGTTCGGGCAGGAGGGGTTCTTCCCGATGCTCGTGCTCGATGCCGTGCTGACCGGCGCCAAGGGGGTCAACCTCTGGGCGAGCTTCCGGACGCCGCCGCCCCAGCGGAGCGCGCGCCTCTATCGCGCGCTGGTCAACACCGGGCTCGCCTCGTCGGTGAACGGCGGCGTGCTCCCCACCGCCGACC
The DNA here is from genome assembly GCA_947465275.1 of Acidobacteriota bacterium. Taxonomy (GTDB): domain Bacteria; phylum Acidobacteriota; class Vicinamibacteria; order Vicinamibacterales; family UBA2999; genus JBEBGV01. Next base: position 4,496 of record CANIAI010000033.1, read on the forward strand.
CGTTCCTCTACGTGATCTCGGTCACCGCGAACGAGGGGACGCCGCTCGCGACCGTCGAAGCCGCGCTGGTTGCCGCGCTCGACCGCGTGCGCCGCGACGGGATCACGCCCCAGGAGCTGCGGCGCGCCATCACGCAGCTGCGTGCGCGGCTCGTGTTCGAGGGCGACAGCGTCACCAACATCGCGCACCAGCTCGGCTACTTCGCCACGATCGCGAGCTGGCGCGACGTCGAGACGTTCTCCGACCGGATCGGGGCGGTCACGGTCGAGCAGGTGGCGGCGGTCGCCGCGACGGTGCTGCGCGACAGCCACCGGACGGTCGGCACCTTCGAGCCGACCGGCGAGCCGGCGGAGGAGCAGGCCGACGCCGGGTCGGGTGCCCCGGACGACATCCCGACGGTGGGTCCGACGGGCACTGAGGCGTCGCTGTGAGCGCACTCGCCCCCACCCGCACGCGCCTCGACAACGGCGTCGTCGTGCTGGCCAAGCAGTCGACCGTCACGCCCGCCGTCACGCTGCAGCTGGCGTTCACCGGCGGCGGCGCGGCCGACCCGGCCGACCTCGCCGGACTCGCGTCGTTCGTCGCGCGCACGATCGATCGCGGCACGGCCTCCCCCGCCGGCACGCGCACCGCCGACCAGATCGCCGACATCCTCGAAGACCGGGGCGTGTCGCTGTCGGCCGGCGTCAGCCGGCACGTGCTCACGCTCACCACGACCGTGCTGCGCGAAGACCTCGATGCCATGCTCGGCGTGATCGCCGACGTGGCGCGGCATCCGTCGTTCCCGGCCGACGAGGTCGAGACGCGCCGGCGCGAGATCGTCACCACCATCCGGCAGGACGACGACAACCCGATGGTGGTCGCGCACCACGCGTTCCTCGCGATGCTGTACGGGGCGGACCACCCGTACGGACGTCCCCTCCGCGGGACCGTCGAGAGCGTCGGCCGCATCACACGGGACGACCTGCTCGCGTTCCACCGCTCGCAGGTGACGCCCGGCGTGATGTCGCTGGTGCTGGTCGGCGACGTCGATGCCGCGCGCGCCACCGAGGCGGCGGTGCGGGCGTTCGGTGACTGGACGCCGGGCTCCCCTGCCCGGGCGGGCGCGCCGGCCGGGCCGGCCATCCCCGCGGTGGTCGCCCCGTCCACGCGGCAACGGCGCGTCGTGTCGATGATGAACAAGGCGCAGGCCGACATCGCGTACGGCTTCCCCGGCATCGCGATCAACGATCCCGACTACGCGGCGTGCCTGCTGATGAACAACGTACTCGGCGAGTACGCAATCGGCGGACGGCTCGGTGACAGCATCCGCGAGCGGCAGGGGATGGCCTACTACGTCTCGAGCGCGCTCGACGCGAACCTCACGCCAGGCCCGCTGGTGATTCGCGCGGGGGTGAACCCCGGCAACGTGGACCGCGCGCTCGCGTCGATCGACGAGGAGGTGGCGCGCTTCATCGCCGACGGGCCGACCGAGCAGGAGGTGCGTGAGTCTCGGCAGTACCTGATCGGGTCGATGCCGCGGAACCTCGAGACCCACGAGGGGATCGCCGGGTTCCTGCAGGCGATCGAGCTGTTCGGGCTCGGCACCGACTACGACGTCCGCGTCCCGGCGCTGCTCAACGCCGTCACGCGAGACCAGGTGCACGCCGCCGCCCGGCGGCTGCTCGACCCCGCGCGGGCGACCGTGGTGGTGGCGGGGCCCTACTCGGGCACGCTGGCGTAGACTGACACCATGTCCCAGACCGGCACCGTCCGCCTGCACCGGGTGTTGCGCGCCCCGGCCGAGCGCGTGTTCCGCGCGTTCTCCAGTCCTGATGCACTCGCCAAGTGGCTGCCGCCCTTCGGCTTCACCGGCATCGTCCACAGCATGGACTTCACGGTCGGCGGCACCTGGCGCATGTCGTTCCGCAACATGACGTCGGGCAACGCGCACGCGTTTGGCGGCACGTACGTGACCATCGTGCCGAACGAGTCGCTCTCGTACACCAGCCGCTTCGACGACCCGAACCTGCCGGGCGAGATGACGACCACGATCACGCTTCGTGCGATCTCCCTCGGCGGACACCCGTTCGGCACCGAGATCACGGCCGTCCAGGAGGGGATCCCCGCCGTCATCCCGACCGAGGCCTGCTACCTCGGGTGGCAGGAGTCGCTGGTGCAGCTGGCGCAGCTCGTCGAGCCGACCATCCCCGGATAGCGTGTCCCCGGCTACACTGGGCGGGGTGGCGATCCGCGCGGTCTTCTTCGACGTCGACTTCACCCTCATCTACCCCGGACCCACGTTCCAGGGCGAGGGCTACCAGGCGTTCTGCGCCCGCTACGGCATCGCGGTCGACCCCTCCCGCTTCGCGGACGCCGTGCGGAGCGCGTCGGTCATCCTCACCGAGGAGCAGGACCACATCTACGACGCGGCGATCTTCGTCCGCTACACGCAGCACATCATCGAGCAAATGGGCGGACGCGGACCCGACCTCACCACCTGCGCCGCCGAGATGTACGACCAGTGGGCGAGCAACCAGCACTTCGTGCTGTACGACGACGTGCCCGAGACGCTGCGCACGCTCGCCGCGCGCGGCCTTCGGCTCGGCCTCATCTCGAACTCGCACCGCTGCCTGCAGTCGTTCCAGGAACACTTCGAGCTCGACGGGCTCATCTCCGCCGCCGTGTCGTCGTCCGCGCACGGCTACATGAAGCCGCACCCGAGCATCTTCGAGGCCGCGCTCGCGCAGCTCGGCGTCAAGCCGGGCGAGAGCCTGATGGTGGGTGACAGCCTCGCGCACGACATCGAGGGGGCGCGTCGCGTCGGCATGCGCGGCGTCCTCGTGGAGCGGGCGCCGCTGCCGCACCCGCATGAGAGCGACGTGCCGGTCGTCCGCGACCTGCGCGATGTCGTACGCTACGTGTAAGTCGTGTACGTCGACCTGCGGCAACCCTCGTCCGAGCACCACATGACCGACCTGACCTCCAGCCTCGACATCCTGTCCCGCACGCCGCGCGTGCTGTTCGCGCTGCTTGAAGGACTGCCCGATCACTGGATCACCCAGACCGAGGGCGTGGGCACCTGGTCGGCGCGCGACGTCGTCGGGCACCTCATTCACGCCGAGGAGACCGACTGGGTGGTTCGCGCGCGCATCATCCGTGAGCAGGGGCCGTCGCGTCCGTTCGACCCGCTCGATCGCGAGGCGCAGTTTCACCGCTTCGAGAAGTGGTCGATGACCGAGCTGCTCACGCGCTTCGCCAGCGTACGGGCCGAGAACCTCCGGACCGTCCGCGGCTGGGACCTCACCGCCGCCGACCTCGCCCTCGTCGGCCAGCACCCCGCGCTCGGCCCGGTCACCCTCGGGCAGCTGCTCAGCACCTGGTGCGTCCACGACCTCGGGCACCTGAATCAGGTGAGCCGGGTGCTCGCGCGTGTCGAGGGGCCAAACGTGGGTCCCTGGAAGGCGTACCTGTCGGTGCTGCAGTCGAAGGTGGTGGCGACCTAGTCGTCCGACGCGCGTTGGACCCCTCACTTACGCGTTCGACCCCTCGATCTACGCGTTGGACCCCTCGAAGTTCGTTTCGACCCCCTCACGTTTCGTGTTCGTGTGCAGACTCTCTGGAAACGGGCATGCAAACGCGCATCGGCGGGGCGGAATCACGCCTCAAAGAGGCTGAAATGCGTGTCGGATGGCACGAATCGCGAGTCCGACCCCACGAGAATCGTGTCGCGCGTGCCGGCTGCACGGTTTCGGGGTCAACATGCACAGTCGATCCGTGCCGAGAGCCGTTTTTCTGTGCAAACATCGAAGAATTTCCCACACGCTGGAGAGATGCGCTTCGCCGATCCATGCGTGGGCCGCATGCGACGTTTCCGCGGAAACGCGGAGGTGGGTCGACGCGGCAGCCGAAGCGGCTCATGTCGCACGCGATGCTGCTCGACCTGCTCGACACCGGCGCCATCTGGTCGGTTGCGCGCGGGCTCGCGCGTCGCGAGGCGGAACACAAGGCGCACCTCATGGCGTGCGACCTGCCGCGGCGCAACGACGTGCAGCCGGATCGGCTGCGCGCGCGCATCCTGGATTGGGTGAGGGAAGAACAGGCGGTGGGGGCGCTTCCCCCTGGCGCCGAACGGGTGCTCGGCGCCGTGCTCGGGCGGGGTGAGCTTCCCCGCGGCGACGTGCCCGGGCTGCTCAATGCGAGCGACCGGCATGCCCGCCGCATCACCGCGGCGCTCGTCGACCGTGGCGTGCTGGTCTCCGCAAGTTCGCGCGCGCCGCTGCGCATCACGTTCCCCGCCGCGCTCGCGTCGCGCTGGATGCCGGGGTTGTTTCCGGACGCATCTGGTGACCTGTTGTGACGACGCGACTGCCCTCGAACGTCCTCGCCGTCGGCGCGGTCTACATTTGCGCGATTGCCGCGATGCAGGGCCTGGGGCTGGGGACCGCGGCCGCCTACCTCACATATCCCGCATGGATCGTCGCGGCGGTCGCGACGCTGCTGCTGGCCCTCGCCAAGCCCGACTCGTTTCTCGCCGCCACCGCCTTCACGTGGACGGGACATCTCGTACTGCTGGTGGGCAGCGCCGTGCTGAACGTCGCAGGCGCGTATCTGATCGCCCGCAGCATCTCCCGCAAGGGACCGGCTGATCCCTTCGGCGCCTCGAGTCCGCGTATCGAGTAGCAGCATGACGTTTCCGCGGAAACGCGAGCGTGAGCCCTGTGCGCGCCGAGGTGTCCCACGACGTCGTGCCTACTGCCCGCCGATCGCCTTCCGCTGCAGCGAGTCCGGCGTGAGCTCGGCCAGCTCGATGCGGCCCATGTAGGGATCGGTGACGTTGGCGAGCAGCGCCTTCGTGTTGCCGCTCTTGTTCACCATGCTGACCGTCAGTCCCTTCTGCCGGAGCTGCTCCGCGACCGCCGCGATGTTCTCGACCTGCAGCCCGTAGTGCGTGAACCCGGCCGGTCGATCCGGACCGGACTGCTGCAGCTCGAGAAAGGTGTTCTGGCTGACGTGCAGGTAGACGAGCGTCGGCTGCCCGGCGGCGTCGGTGACGCGGAACGCCTCGCGATACCCCATCTTCTGCGTGTAGTGGGCGATCGCCTCGGGGATGCTCGGCACGTTGAGGCCGACGTGGTTCATCATCACCACGTTCGCCGCCTGCCCCTGCGGCTGCCCCTGTCCCTGGGCCAGCGCCACGTGCGCCGCCGCGCCCACCATCAGACCTGCTGCAAAGAGGAACAATCCCTTCATGGCGTCTCCCGGGATGAGTATAGGGTGGCGTAGCATCTGACCCATGGCGATCTGGATTCTGGTCATCGTCGCGGCGGTCGTCACGGCCCTCCTGCTGTCCCGCGCGGGCCGGGGACGGCGGCCGTCCGGCACCGTTGACGACAGGCGACCAGGGCCGCGTGAGGTCAGGTCTCCGCAAGGGGGCGAGCGGGCGAAGCCGCCGATGCCGCCTGAACCGCCCCCGGATGCGGCCGCGCCGGAGCAGGCCCCTCCGCCTCCCACGGCACCCGCCCCGGCTGCGGTGCCTCCCGCGAGTCCTGTTGCCGCATCGCCGGCTGTTGCGTCGGCTACCCCCGCACCTTCACCAGACGCCGACCACTCGCAGATCACGATCTTCTATGGCACCGACCGCCTCGCGGACCCGGCTGCCGGCAAGGCGGTCTACGGTCCGGAGCGCGGTGCCGGACTTCAATACGGACTCGCGTCGGTGACCATACCGGCCACGCACCGGCGCGGGGCGATCGAGCGGCCGAGCGTCTTCCGGCTCGAGTTCCGGGAAGATCCGTCGAAGCACATCGTGCTCGGGGGTGTCGTGCCGGTGGACGAAGAGATGTTCGTGGACCGGTTCCGCGCGATGCTCGCGCACGTGCACGCGCCGCAGGCGTTCGTGTTCGTCCACGGTTTCAACGTCTCGTTCGAGGACGCCTGCCTGCGGACGGCGCAGCTCGGCTACGACCTGAAGGACTTCGTCCCGGCGCTCTTCTCGTGGCCGTCGCGCGGCAGCGTCGTCGACTACACGGCTGATGCCACCGCGATCCAGTGGTGCCGGCTGCACCTGCGCGCGTTCATCGAGACGCTGGTCACGCGCACCGGCGTGACGTCGCTCCACCTCATCGCGCATAGCATGGGGTCGCAGGCGCTTGCGGCGCTCGTGTCGGAGTTCACCGACAGCGAGGTGGTGAAGGAAGTGATTCTCGCGGCGGCCGATCTGGACCGCCGCATCTTCGAGGAGCAGATCGCCCCCGCGCTCGAGCACAAGCGGTCCGGCCGGACGACCGTCTACGCATCGAGCGCCGACCAGGCGCTGCAGCTCTCGAAGAAGGCCAACGCTGGCTACCCGCGGCTCGGCGACTGCGAGGACGGCGTGTGCGTGGTCCCGGGCGTCGAGACGGTCGACGTGTCGGGCGTCGCCGGCTCACGCTTCGGGCTGCGGCACTCCACCGTATTCGACGTCCGCACCATGGTCGACGACCTGCACCGGCTGCTCGACAATGGCATGCCCGCCGACCGGCGGGGGCTCGACGAGAAGACGGTCGCGGCGGGGAAGTACTGGATCGTTCCGGCGAGGTAGATCGCGTCGCACGCTCTGATGGCGACACCGTCCAGCGACCTTCTGCTCGATGCTTTCGCGGACCTCCTGTGCGCGCGGACGCTCGACGGCGATGAGCCGCGGTGTCGCCGCTGTGGAAGGGCAGCACGACCTGGCCCGCCGGCTCATCGAACGACAAGGCGGCACGCTACAGGGCTTCAGCGACGTCCCGGGACATGGTGCGCGGCATCAGCAGACTCGCTGAACGTAAAAAAGGGCCGGCTCCCAGA
>CANIAI010000034.1 GCA_947465275.1 Acidobacteriota bacterium
GTGATCGTCCTGCTCGGCCAGACCGCCCAGATCAGCCCGACCCTCTCGGTCGCCGGCCAGACCGCGGAAGTGGTGGTCGTCGCGCAGCGGTCCGTCATCGACGTGCAGACGACGACCCGCCAGCGCAACATCCCGGCGGAAGAGTTCGAGAGCATCCCGAAGGGGCGCAGCTTCCAGAGCCTCGTGGCGGCGCTCCCGTCGGTCAACCAGGGCGAGCTCGAAGGCGGCGTGCAGGTCGGCGGCGCCTCGGCCGGTGAGAACAACTTCACCGTCGACGGCGTGCCGGTCAACAGCCAGATCAACGGCCAGCAGCGGCAGGACGCCGTGTTCGAGTACCTCCAGGAAGTGCAGGTGAAGACCTCGGGCCTCGAAGCGGAGTTCGGTGGCGCCATCGGCGGCACGATCTCGGCTGTCACCAGGTCCGGCGGCAACCGCTTCACCGGGAGCCTGTTCGAGCACTACTCGGGCAGCGCGCTGCAGGCCAACAACGGCGTGGCCAAGCGACTCGTGATCGATCCGGCGACGCAGAACAGCGTGTCGGTGATCCAGGACAACAACCAGAAGTCCAATCGCAACGAAGTCGGCTTCTCGCTCGGCGGGCCGGTCGTGAAGGATCGCGTCTTCTTCTTCGCGTCCGCCTCACCGCGCTTCGACAAGCTCGACCGCACCTACACGCTGCCCGACAGCTCGTCATACACCCTGCACCGTGACCGCACCACGACGAGCCTCTTCGGGAAGGTGACGTGGGTGCCGACGAATCGTCTTCGCGCCAACGTCTCGAGCCTCTACACGCCGGACAAGGCCACCGGGACCATCGCCGGCTACAACGGCGGGACGATCAACAGCACGACGAACACCGCGGCCAACCTCGATGCCCAGAAGGGGCGCGGCTACGAGATTCCGCGGTGGAACATGGCCTACAACGCCGACTACACCCTCGGCGCCACCGCGCTGCTGACGGTGCGGGGCGGCTACATGAAGGACAACTACTTCGACACCGGCGTCAACAAGTCGCAGACGTTCGATTACGTCACGTCCGCGGTAGGTCTCGCGGGTGTGCCCGCGCAGTACCAGCAGCCGGCGGGCTACGCCAACCTGCCGCGCGTGCAGATCAACGACCACGACATCACCACCCGCAACTTCATCGACGCCTCGCTGTCGACCGTCTTCAACGCCGCGGGTTCGCACTGCTGAAGGGCGGGTTCGGCTACCTCCGCGCCACCAACGATGTCGAGCTCGCCTACCCGAACGGCGGGTTCGTGTCGGTCTTCTGGAACTCATCCTTCACGAGCGACGCCACCGGCGTCACCGACCGTGGCACCTACGGCTACTACTCGATCGACACGCTGGGCACCATCGGCAAGACCGGCGCGACCATCAGGAGCCTGTTCATCCAGGACCAGTGGCAGGTGAGCCCCCGCCTCACGCTGAACCTCGGCGTCCGCAGCGAGTCGGAGCAGTTCCCCTCGTTCCGTGCTGACATCCAGGAGTTCGCCTTCCAGTTCGGCTGGAAGGACAAGATCGCGCCGCGACTGGGCGTGGCCTACGACCTGTTCGGCGACGGCAGGGCCAAGGTCTCGGCCTCGTTCGGCCGCTACTACGACTGGACGAAGTACGAGCTGGCGCGCGGCGCCTTCGGCGGCGACGTGTGGCAGACCCGGTACCGTTCGCTGGACGATCCAGACCCGACCAAGCTCAGTCTCGCGGCGCTCACGGGCCGCAACCTCTGGACGAGCGCGTCCGACTCCTACAAGGACAGCCGGATCCCGAGCTTCGGCGACGACGCCATCGACCCGAACATCAAGCCGATGGCGCAGAACGCGTTCAATGCCGGTCTCGAGTACCAGGTGGCGCGGAGCACGGTGTTCAACGTGAACTTCGTGCGGAACACGCTGATTCGCACCATCGAGGACATCGGCACGCTGGTCAACGGTTCCGAGACCTACATCTACGGCAACCCCGGTGAAGGCCTGGCCAAGACCGCCATCACGACCGGCGCCACCGCCCCGTTCACGCTTCCCAAGCCGAAGCGGAACTACACCGCGCTCGAGCTGAGCGTCAACCGGCGGTTCCAGGGCAACTGGTTCCTGGGTGGCAGCTACGTATACAGCCGCCTGCACGGCAACTACCCGGGCCTGGTGAACACCGACGAAGTCAGCGCGCCCGGCCGCAGCTCTGCGGCTGCACAGGAAGCCTTCGGTCAGCGCGTCCGTCCCGGCACCAACGCCTCGCGCGCGTGGGACCTGGACGAGTTGATGTTCGACTCGCACGGCAACCTGGTCGAGGGGCTGCTGCCGACCGACCGGCCGCATGTCGGGAAGCTCTATGGCTCCTACATCCTCAGGACCGGCACGACGGTCGGCCTGAACGTCTACGCGGGCAGCGGTACCCCGGTCAGCAAGACGGTGCAGTCGCTCTATCGCTACCCGATCCTGGTCGAGGGTCGCGGTTCGCTCGGCCGTACGCCCTTCCTGACGCAGACCGACCTGCTGATCTCACACGACGTGAAGTTCAGCGGGAGCAAGCGCCTGCGGCTCGAGTTCAACGGCCTGAACCTGTTCAACCAGCAGCAGGTCCGTCACGTGTTCGACACCGTGAACCGGCTCGGCGCGAACGGCCGTGTGCTCGCGAGCTCGGCCCTGCGCCTCGGCGCGCAGGACCTGCAGAGGGGCTACGACTACAACGCGCTCCTCGCGGCCACCGCGGACGCGGCCAAGCCGGCCGGCACTGCCGGCGCCGGCTACAAGGATCCCCGGTACGGGCTGGGCGACCTCTGGAATCCGGGCTTCTCCGGCCGGGTCATGGTGCGCTACATGTTCTAGACGGCCGGGGGGATCGCCACTCCCTCCCAGCAGCTGTACGTAGCGAAGGGGGGAGCCCGATTCGGGCTCCCCCCTTCCTGCGTACGCCCTCGGCGGCTACACCCGGTCCGCGGCCTCGGCCTCTGCGCGCCCGAAGAACCAGAGTCCGGACCCGGCGAGGACGAGCGTGATCGCGACCGACACCGCGATGTGCGAGGCGCGGACCTCGCCAGACCCGAGGATCGCCGCCTTGAACATCTCGACGGGCGCGGTCATCGGGTTGGCGGCCATCGCCATCTGCCACCGCGGGCTGATGGCGGACAGCGGATACATCACCGGCGTTGCCAGCACCCAGAAGCCGAGCACGTACGCGAGCGTGAAGCGGACGTCGCGCGCGACGGCGGCCGGCACCGACGTCCAGAGGCCGAGTCCGATGGCAATGGTGAGTGTCAGCAGCGTCGACGGGATCACCCACAACAGCTCCGGGCCGACATGGATGTACCAGACGTGCTGTGTGACCCGGTAGTAGATCAGCGCCCCGATCATCACGAGGATGTGGATCCCGAAGTTCACGAGCGCGGGTGCGATGCCGGCAATCGGGATGATCAGCCGCGGTACGTAGATGCGCGAGATGATGCCGGCGTTCAGCTGGAGCGAGCGCGTCGCCCACATCGCCGACTGGGCGAAGAGCTCCCAGATGGTCGAGCCCACGGTGAGGAACAGGAAGTACGGGACGCCGTTGGTCTCGACCTGCAGCAGCCTGCCGAACAGCAGGTTGTTCACCAGCAGCGGGAACAGCGGCCGGATGAAGATCCAGGCCATGCCGAGCACGGTGTTCCGATAGAGCTTCTGGAGCGCCCGGCTCCCGAAGAACCGCAGCAACTTGCGGTAGCGCCAGACCTCGCGCATCCGCGCGATGAACCCCGACCGGCGGGGTTCGATGGTCCAGAGTTCCTGGGCGCCGTCTGGCGTTCCGGTCGTCGTCATTTACCCTTCCGGCTGGCCTGCTCGAGGCGGGCGCGCTGCACCTTCTTGGAGCCGGTCGACCTGCGCGCCATGGGCGCCATCACGGCCCGGAGCGCGGGCACCCACGCGGCATCCGTCGCCGCTGCGGTGCGGGGGGACGTGGCGAGACGTTCAAGGGCGTCGGCGAACACCGCCGTCGCCGGCCGCTCCAGCCCGTGCGGCCGGACGAACCTCGTGATGAAGGCCGACCGATCGCCAGGCTCGCTGATCGAGCGCACCAGCGCCTCCTCGTGCGCCGCGAGGTCGCGCGTCGCCTGGAGCAGCCCGCCGCCCTCCTCGAGCAGGTAGCGGAAGTGCAGCGTCCCTTCCTGGTTCTCATGGAACTCCGGGAGCAGGATGGTGTGCACCGGCCGGCCGACGACCCCGGCCTCGATGAGCGCCGTGGAATTCAGGCCGACCACCGCCGCGCTGTGATACATGGAATCGAAGTAGTCGTCCTTGGTGCTCACGCTGAACGGCGCGTCACCCGTGCGCGGCCAGACCGACACGTTCTCGAAGCGGTCCAGGTCGACGCTCGCCCACTCCGCGGCGCGCTTCGGATGCGGACGGATCAGGAGTCCCGCGTCGCGGAGCACCGGGTGCGCCGACGCACGCAGCCGCGACACCCACCGCTCGACGAGCGTGGACTCGGGCGGGCTTCCCTCGAAGAGGCACGAGCAGGCCCAGAGCACGTAGGGACGCGCCGGATCGAGCCCGACCGCCGTCTTGAACGTGGCGGCATCCCGGGAGGGCTGCCGGTCGAACCACTGATCGAAGCATTGCGCGCCCGTCACGTCGACCTGTTCCGGCCTGATCCGATGGAACCGCACCGCCTCGTCGCGCTGCACCTCGTTCCAGACGAGTACCCGCTCCGGCACGTCCCGCAGCAGCGCCTTGCTCGAGAGATGATCCCAGCTTCCCACCGCCAGCGCCGTGTGGACGCCGAGCCGGCGGGCTGACCGCAGCACCTCGAACTGTTCTGAACCGAGTGTGAGGAGCGGCGACAGCACCACCACGTCCGGCGCCAGCTGCCGCACGGCCGCCGTCACCTCTTCGCATTCGGGCAGCGCGGCTTCCATCAGGGCCAGCACCCCGCGCAGCACGGCCAGGCCCGGGCCCGACTTTCCCAGCGGCGAGCCGGCCAGCCGCTTCACGAGCGCCGGGGCCCTCGTACCCGCGCGCGACATCAGGATCGGAGTCGCCGCGTAGTCGCTGTGGAAGTACCGCAGGTAGTCTGACCCGAGTCTCAGGCTCGCGGCGAGCGCGTCCCAGTCGGTGTAGTGTTCGCGCGACAGGTATCCGACCGACACGCGTCCGGGCCACCGGGTCTCGAGCGCGCGCGCGGCGTCCCCCCAGACCTTGGTCTTGGGGTCACGTCCGCCGACATCCGCGAGCAGGGCGACCTCGTGGCCGCGTGACGCCAGCTCATGGATGACCGACTCGTAGATCTTGACGTACCAGAAATTGCGGAACGAGAACAGGACCCGCACCGACTCAGTTCTCCCCGAGCACGAGGCGCTCGAGTGGCGAACGGGCCACGCTCGCGGCATAGCGGTATGGCGCGGCAGCGCGGAAGTCGATCGGGAGCATGAACGAGTACGGTGTCTGGTACTGCAGCATCACCACAAGCCGCGGCGGGGCTCCCGGTGCCACCCGTGAACCGAAGTGGAAACAGCGACTCGTGTCGACGAGGCACACCGTGCCGGCTGGTCCGAGCGCCGGCACCGGCGGGACCGGGCACACGCGCTCGACCTGCTCGTCGGTGAGCCGGCTGCGGTACTGGTACGCCGTCGCCTTCCGGACCGTGGCCGACGCATCGGCGGGCAGGATCGTCAACGGCCCGCTCTCGGGCGTCACGTTGCCGCAGTGGACGAACACCTTGATCTGGGCGACGTCGTCGCCGTCGCAGTGATAGAGCTGGCTGCTGATCGGCGCCGCGACCGTCGCATCCGAGTGGAAGACCTTGACGGCGGTCAGCACCGGCACGACGCCCAGATACCTGGATACGGCCGCGATGATCCCGGGCGTCAGCGCGAACCGCAGGAAGACCGAGTCGGGCGGCAGCGCTCCGGACGGCAGGACATCGACGAGGAACGTCTTGCGCGCCCCGGGCCGCGGGGCCGCGAAGTACACATCGCGCGCCTCACAGGCCTGGTCCACGAGTGCGGCGTGATCGAAGGCCGCTGGCGGAGCCATGGCGAATCCCCGGTCCCAGGGAATCTCGATGTCTGACGGGCCCAGCCGACGCGCCATCCAATGACGGCCCAGCGTGCGCGGCCACGCGACCGCCCGTCGGCCAACGGCGTACGTGCGGCGCATGCCGTCGGTGCCGAGGCGGCAGTCCCGCGCCACTCGTGCGTGCCACGTCTTCGGTGCGGACTTCACGGGCGACGTCCGTCGGTCGGCGACGACAGGCGTCTGGCTGCCATCCGCGCCGCCGCGCGTACGGGAGCGAGCCAGACCGGAGGGTGTCCGGAGTGACGCGATGACGTCAGGGCTGCGTCGCCGGCTGCCGTTTCGATGGCTGCGACGCACAGCGGCACGCCGGCCGTCATGTCGCCGAACGGGCGCACGAAGTCGCGCACGAACCGGGCCGCTGCCGCCTGGAGCGGACCGGGGTCGGTCAGTGCCTGTTCGAGTTGCACCGCATGTTCGTCGAAGGTGGTGGACCGCATGACGCCTCCTCCATTCTCCACCGTGAGGTAGGCGAAGTGAATGGTCTCGTCCTGGGCGCCTCCCCGGCCAGAGACCGTCAGCACCGGCCGGCCCACGATGGCGGCCTCGATCATCGCACTCGTGTTGATCCCGACCACTGCCGATCCGTAGTGGAGCGAGTGGAAGTAATCGAGCTGCTCCGACGCGGTCATGGGCAGCGACCTCGGCTCGACCGGCCAGACGGCGATCGGTCCCGGCGCATCGACCGGAGCGTCCGTCCAGTGACGGTTGCCCGGATGCGGGCGGATCATCACCCCCACACGCGCCAGCGCCGGCCGCTGTCGGAGCTGCGTCACCCAGTCGCGAACGAATGCCCGCTCGTCCGCGGGCGAGACGATGCCGCGCGACGAACCGGCATACAGCACGAACGGCTGGTCCACGGGCAGGCCCGCCGTGGCCAGAAACTGCTCCCGCGACACCGTCGGCTTCATGCCGAACCAGATGTCCCAGGGGTACGCGCCCGTCACCGTCACCCGCTCCGCCGGCATGCCATGGAAGCGGACGGCCTCGGTGCGCTGCGTCTCATTCCAGACGACGACACGATCCGGCCGGACGCGGATCAGACCCTTGCTGCTCAGATGATCCCAGCTGCCCACGGTCAGCACGCTGGGGACGCCCCGCTGGGCGGCGGCCTTGAGGAGCTGTGTCTGCGCTGCCCCGCCGGGTCCGCGCAGCACCAGCGGCGAGATCACGAGGACATCCGGCGCCAGTCGTGCGAGCCACGCCATCAATCCGGCATCCGCCGGCGTCGCGTCCTCCAACAGGCGCGTCGCGGCGTACGTCAGGCGCGCCGAGATCGCCGAGCAGCCCGCGCGCTGCCTCAGCCAGGCGAAGCGTGGCGGCAGATACTTGTCCATGCGTTGCCGCAGGTACGGGTGCGCGGCGAATTCGGGCGCCATGAAGCGGACGTAGTCCGCCAGCTCGCCGAGGGTCTCGTGAAAGGGGCGCCACGCCGGGTCTGCCGCGGGCACCTGCTCGAGCGCCGCGAGGGTACCCGCGCGCGCGAGCGCCGCCGCGTCCCTGCCGTCCGCCCAGCGGGCAATCGTCACGCGGTGTCCCCGTGCGCGCAACGCGGTCACGACCCCCTCGAAGAACCTGAGATAGCTCGGGTTGGGCCAGGCGAACACGATATGGCGAGGCTTGCCGGACATTCCGGCTCCGATCAACGGCCCGTGCCCGCGTCAGCGACGGGCGGCGCGGCCTCGGAGGGGGAACCTGCACGGGACACCTGCCAGGGGAGGCGCGGGGCGAGGACGCCCCCCAGGGCGTCGCGCTGCTGACTCTCCGGGGCGAACACCTGGAACGTGACCGCGTTGGTGGCCACCATCGGATGCCACTCCCGACCGTTGATGCCGATCACGTCGACGTCGACGGTGTACATGGTGTCGCTCAGGAGGTCGGCGGGAATCACGACCTCGGCGGTGTAGAGACCCGGCTCCGCGATCGCGGCGTCCTCGGGAATCCGGCTGCGGAACGCCACGGCGCCGCGCGCCTTCACGTGCAGGGTGTAGCGCGCCAGGTACCCCCCCTTGCTGAAGCGGTGCAGGATCCGGAGACGTACCGGTTCGTTCGCTTTGACCGCCCCCACCTGGCCACCGTCGGCGCCGTGCAGCGTGACCTGCACGATCTCACCGACCGGTGAGACATGGGCACCGGACCGGCGTCCGCTGAGCTGTGCCGCGTTCACCGAGAACGCGGCGTTCTGGTACCGCGACACGACCGTTTCCGGGTCGCCGATCTCGACGATCTCGCCGCCGTTGATCCAGAGCACGCGGTGGCAGAGGCGCGTGATGGCCGCCATGTCGTGCGACACGAACAGGACGGTCACGCCGCGCCTGCCGGCCTCTTCCACCCGCGTCAGGCACTTCTCCTGGAACTCCTGGTCGCCGACCGCCAGCACCTCGTCGGCCAGCAGGATGTCGGGCTGCATGTGGATCGCGACCGAGAACGCCAGCCGGATGTACATGCCGCTCGAGTACTTCTTCACCGGGACGTCGGCGAACTCGGTGACGCCCGCGAACTCGAAGATCTCGGCGAGCTGCTGCTCGACATCGGCGGCGCCGATGCCGTACATCGCCGCGTTCATGAACACGTTGTCGCGGCCGGTCATGTCCTGCTGAAAGCCGGCACCGATCGCCAGCAGCGGGATCACGCGCCCCCGGCCTTCCACGACCCCCTCGGTCGGCGGGGTCACGCGCGACAACACCTTCAGCAGCGTGGTCTTGCCCGCACCATTGGGACCGATGACGCCGAGGATCTGCCCGCGGGGGACGTCGAACGAGACGTTGTGCAGCGCCCAGAGGTCGCGCTTGGCGCGCGTGCCGAGCCGGTAGCGCTTGCCGAGGCCCCTGACCGACAGGGCGTCCGTGGGGGAGATGCTCACGATCGCGCCTTCAACACCCGTGTCCCGACATGGAGCCCCCGGCCAACGCTCGACACCATCTGCTCATGATAGTGCCGACCGGCTGTTCCGCTCGAACTTGTCCCACGCCTTCTTGCCGCGCAGGAATTCGAACAACCCCAGGGCCTGGGCGTAGATCAGCACCGGCCGGTAGGTGAACAGCTCGATCGGGCCCATCAGGATCAGCCTGAGCAGGTCGCGAACCGGGTAGGTGTGCTGGTCGCGGCTGGTCCCGAGCAGCGCCATGTTCGCGAGGAACCCGTTGGTGAACGCCACCGCCCCCGTGAACAGCAGGAACAACCGCCAGTCGAGGAGCCCGAGCCACCAGGCGAGCGGCAGGATGACCAGCGACAGCACCTGGAAGACCGGCGCGAGCGCCTCGACGAAGAGATAGTACGGGGCCCCGACCAACCCGACCGCCCCGTAGCGCGGATTGAAGAGCATCCGGCGGTAGTGCCAGACCGTCTCGGAGATGACCCGCTGCCACCGCGCCCGCTGGCTGATGAGCCGCGACACGGTGTCGGGTCCTTCGGTGCAGCCGATGCTCTGGGGCATCGCCACGATGCGGTACGGCTGCTTCGTCCGCCGCATGTGCTCGTGCACCCGGAAGGTGAACTCGATGTCCTCGCAGGTGAAGTCGCCGGAGAAGCCCCCGAGGTCGAGCACGATATCGCGCCGCCAGATCGCGAAGGCCCCCATGCTGCACAGCATGAAGTTGCCGCGCGACCATCCCAGCCGGCTGTTGTTGAAGGCACGCAGGAAGTCGATCAGCTGATAGCGCGTCAGCCAGCGTGGATCCAGCTTCGACCCGCTCACGAGCTGGCAGAGCCCCTCCTCGGGGCGGCTGCTCGTGGTGAGGTTGCTCGTCACGCCGATCACGGTCGCCGGATCGCGCATCGGGTACCGCATCGTCCGCAGCAGGGCGTCACGGTAGTAGATCGTGTCACCGTCGACGGCGCACACGTAGCGGTAGCGCGCGACGTTCATCGCCGCGTTGAGCGCGTCGGCCTTGCCGCCGTTCGCCTTGTCGACGACCACCAGGTTCGGGAACACGCGGCTGCGATAGAGGCCGCGAATCGGCCGGCTCTCGAGCTGCCGCCGGAAGATGGGCGGCCGCGCCTCGAGCGAGAACGCGCGGCGCAGCACGTCGAGGCTGTCATCGGTCGATCCGTCGTTCACGACGATCACCTCGAACTCGGGATAGTCGAGCGCGAGCAGCGACCGCACGGTGTTCTCGATCACCCGCCCCTCGTTGTAGGCAGGCACCAGCACGCTCACGGGAATGCTGAAGCGCGACTCCGACAGCAGCTCGTAGTTCTCGTTCTGGTCGTCGTCGGCCACCTCCTGGAGCTCGCGTCGCGAGATGGCGATCAGCACGACGTAGAACACCGACACCACGCCCAGGTAGCCGAGGCAGAGCAGCACGCCCACGAAGAGGAGCTGGGAGGCCGTCACGCGGCCGGCCCCGCCATCGGGTCGTCGTCGGGTGACACCGGCGGCAGCTGGAACCCTGGAGAGAGCCGCGCGGCCTCGTCCCGCGCCAGGGTCTCGAGTACGTCGGCGGCGCCCTCCCGCGCGAAGCGATCGGCGTCATCGAGCGTGGCCACCAGCGCTGGACGGGCGACCGTCCCCATCGCCTCGAGCGCCTGGCGCGCGGCGAAGCGGACGATCCACTCGCGATCGCCGAGCAGCCGCGTCAGCAGGCCGGCGGCCTCATGTGAAGGGAACGCGCCCAGGGCGCGCGCCGCATGGGCACGCACGTAGGGCACCGGGTCCGCGAGCCGGGCGCGGACCGCCGGCTCGCACTCGGCGTAGCCGCAGGCGCCGATCGTCTCGAGGGCGGCACGTCGAATCAGCTTGTCGGGCCCGCCCGCGAGCGCGGTGAGCTGCGCCGGCACGCCGGGAATGGCCCGGTAGCGGCGGACCAGCCGCGTGCCCCAGTAGCGCACCTGCCGGTCGCCGTGCGAGAGCAGCGGGACCACGAGCTCACCGATGTCGAGCGGGAATTCATCGAGGGCGGTGGCGGCGCGTGAGTGCGGCACCACGCCGTCCGCGAGCGCCTGCGCCAGCATCTCGGCGGCGCGCCGTTCCGGCAGGCGGCCGAGCAGCGCCACGGTCGCGAGCCGCAGGTCAGGGTCATCGTCCTCGAGCGCCCGCGCGAGACAGCGCCACGCCTCGCTGCGCCGTGACAGCGCGAGCGCCCGCA
>CANIAI010000035.1 GCA_947465275.1 Acidobacteriota bacterium
GCGGCGTCGGCCACGCGCTCGACCGGGGCGGCACCGTCCGCCGGTTCCCCGGCGTGCGCGATCAGCGGCGCCACGGCGATCAGCAGGGCGAGCAGCAGACCGCGGATCGCGTCGAAGGTCATCCTGCCAATCGTAGACCAGGCGGTTGGCCGTCCAGCCCCCCGGCTTAGGGCCGCGGTCTCCAGGACGAGCTGGTGCGTCGGCACGCAGCTTGGACGCACCCGGGCATGTCACAGCTCAGGGAAGACGAATGGCCGGCCGAGGGTGAGCCGACGACCACGAACCGTCAGCAGCCGCCCGGGACCGCGCGCGAGGCAGAAGACTCCCCCACCCCACGGCACAGCCACATCACCGGCGACGGCATCGACACGCAGGATACGGAGCCCATCCAGCCGGCCCCGGACGCGCCGGAGGATCCGCGCCGCCGGGCGCCGTGAATGCCGGGTGCGGCATCATAGGGGGATGGCGAACCAGAACGGCGGCACGGTACAGGTGAAGGTGTTCGACGCGGAGGGCGTGCTCGTGGGACCGCTGGACGTGCCCCGCGTCGAGAAGACCGACGCGGAATGGCAGGCGCAACTCTCGCCCGAGCAGTTCCGCGTCGCGCGGGCGCAGGGGACCGAACGGCCGTTCTGCGGCACCCTGCTCGACAACAAGGCGCACGGCGTCTACGCGTGCGTCTGCTGCGGGCTGCCGCTCTTCGCCTCCAATGCCAAGTTCGATTCAGGCACGGGCTGGCCGAGCTTCTTCCAGCCGGTGGCCGATGAGAACGTCGCCACGCGGGCCGACACGAGCCACGGCACCGTACGGGTGGAGATCCTCTGCGCGCGCTGCGGCGGCCACCTCGGGCACGTCTTCCCGGACGGCCCGCCGCCGACCCGCCAGCGACATTGCGTCAACTCCGAGTCGCTGACCTTCGTCGACGTCGAGGACCTCGTGACACTTGCCGATCCCGCCGCGGCCGGCCGCTCGTAGCACACGCCGACGGGAGGCGCAGCCGCATCACACCGGCATACGCCCGCCCGTCGCGCCGTACACCTCGCCGGTGACGTACCGCGACTCGTTCGAGGCGAGGAAGACGTACAACGGGGCGAGTTCCACCGGCTGTGCCGCCCGCTCGAACGACGTGTTGCTGCCGAACTGCTTCACGTGCTCGGGCGGCAGCGTGGACGGGATGAGCGGCGTCCAGACCGGGCCCGGCGCCACCGCGTTCACGCGCACTCCCTGCTGCATCGCCAGCTTCGACAACCCTTTCGTGAAGTTGACGATCGCGCCCTTCGTGGCGGCGTACGCGAGCAGCGTCGGGCTCGGGTCGAACGCCTGGATCGACGCGGTGTTGATGATGACGCCGCCCGGCTGCATCCGCGGCAGCGCCGCCTGGCAGAGCCAGAACATCGCGTAGACGTTGGTCCGGAAGGTGCGGTCGAACTCCTCGGTCGTCAGTTCCTCGACCTTCTCGTGATTCGACTGGAACGCGGCGTTGTTGACGAGGATGTCGAGCCGGCCGAACCGGTCGAACACCCGGTCGATCATGGCGCGGCAGTGCGCCTGGTCGCGAATGTCGCCCGGCAGCGTCAGCGCGCGCCGGCCCGCGTGCTCGATCCAGCCGCGTGACTCGTCGGCGTCGGCCTGCTCCTCGGGCAGGTAGCTGAGCGCGACGTCGGCGCCCTCACGCGCGAACGCCAGGCAGACGGCACGCCCGATCCCGCTGTCACCGCCGGTGACGAGCGCCACCTTCCCGTCGAGTCGTCCGAGCCCTTCGTAGGTCGTCTCGCCATGGTCGGCGCGCGGCGTCAGGTCTGCCTCGGACCCAGGCGGGGTCGTCGGCGCCTGCGGGTACTCGGGCTTCGGCCCCTGGGTTCGCGGGTCGACCGGACCCGGATGCTGCGGGGAATTCGGCTGCGCTGCGTTCGGCTGAGACTGCGCCACGGTGGTCCTCCTGCAGGCCACTGCCTGCAAGATGACCGACCGCGACCGTTGGACGTGGCTGTGACGCCTACCGGAGCGCGCGCCAGGCGAGCCGGTCGGCCCGGAAGGCGCCGAGCCAGAGCTCACCCGCGACCGGGATCGCCGTCGCGGTGCCGCTGAACGCCTCGAAGCGCGGACCACCCGCGAGCTGCGTGACCTTCATGGTGGCCGGATCGACCGTCGCGGCCAGCCACCCACGCGCGCACTGCACCATCGCGAAGTTCTTCGGCTTTCCGCCACAGGACGGCTCGTCGTCGATCATCCCCGCGGCGATGAGGCGCCCGTCCGGCAGGCGGTGCACGTTGTCGGGCGCGAATGCCGCGAGCTGCGCCGTGCGGAGGGGAGTACCGGGATTGGCGCGCGCGAACGCCACGATCCTCTTCGCCCCCGACGAGACCACGTAGAACTCACGGTCGTCGGCCGAGGTCTCGATGCCGTTGTTCCCCGGCAGCTCGGTGCCGGGCAGCTGGCGGAAGGCCGGCGCCCCCGGCGTCCACATCAGCACCACACCGGTGTTCTCACCCGCGAGCTGCTGCTCGAACGTCTTCCCCGGCAGCGTGAGCACCGTGGCGAGGATGGTGCCGTCGGTGAAGGCGCCGACGCTGTTCGCCTCGAGGCCCGCCGGCATGGGCACGCAGCCGACCCAGGTGGCCGCCGGCACGCCGGTCACGTCGATGTCGAACACCTCGACCGATTCACGTCCGCCATGGTGCGTCACGTAGAGCCGGTAGCCGGCGCCGCGCGGCCGCAGCGACAGGCCGTGGAACTGCGCCTTCGCCGCGTCGACCGGCCCGGGGCAACTGGAGAACGCGGTGCGGTCGGCCTGCACCTTCCCGGTCGTGACGGCGCCCTTCACGCTGAAGAGGTCCTGCGCCGTCTTCCGCTGCGTGTCGACGAGGTGGAGCCCGCTGCCGGGCGCCATGCCGCTCGTGATGAGCCAGCGGGTGTTCGGAATCAGCGCGAGATCCTCGGGGGCCTGCACGCCGCAGATGAAGTTGAGGCCGGCCGCGGGGGTACACGCCTCCGCCGGCTGCGCCGGCTTCGGCGGTGCCGACGGCGTGCCGCCCTGCGCCTGCAGCAGCGTCAACGAGGTGAGGGCGAGCGTGGCGGTCAGCAGTGTCATGCGCATGGTCAACGGTCCTCCGGCTGGGCTCGATCTTGGGCGCTCGCCCCGGGATGGTCAAGGTGCAGGCTGCACACGTCTATATAATTCGTCGGATGTCCATCCGCCCCGTGAAGCGCATCAGCCACTCCCAGCCCACCATGGAGGGCGCGGGGGTCCACCTGCACCGCGGTTTCGGTTTCGGTGACACCACCGAATTCGATCCGTTCCTGCTGTTCGACGATTTCCGGAACGACAACCCCGAGCAGTATCTCGCGGGCTTCCCCTGGCATCCGCACCGCGGCATCGAGACGATTACCTACGTGCTCGCCGGGACGGTCGAACATGGCGACAGCCTCGGCAACAGCGGACGGCTGGGCGCGGGTGACGTGCAGTGGATGACGGCGGGCAGCGGCATCCTGCACCAGGAGATGCCGCAGGGTGACCCGCAGGGGCGCATGCACGGCTTCCAGCTCTGGGCGAACCTGCCGGCGCGGCTGAAGATGAGTGACCCGCGCTACCAGGACGTACAGGCGAAGGACATTCCCGAGATCGTCGACGACGACGGCACCGCGGTGCGCGTCGTCTGCGGCGAGTTCTGGGGCAGGCGCGGTCCGGTCGAAGGGGTGGCTGCGAACCCGCGGTACCTCGACATCTCGGTGCCGCCCGGCGTGCGGCGCACGCTCCCGGTCGAAGTGAACCGGCACGCCTTCGCCTACGTGTTCGCCGGCACCGGCAGCTTCCGTGATGCCTCGGCGCCGCAGGCGGTGAAGACCGAATCGGTTGGTACCGCACCTGACGCGACCGGCAGCGCCGACCCCGACGTGGCGAACCGCTCGCTCGTCCTGTTCGATCAGGGCGACGAGGTGGTCGTGCGCGGCGGCGAGCGGGGGATGCGCTTCCTGCTGGTCTCGGGGCAGCCGCTCGAGGAGCCGGTCGCCTGGTACGGCCCGATCGTGATGAATACCCGTGCCGAACTGCAGCAGGCGTGGAGCGAGCTGCAGGACGGCACGTTCATCAAGCACCGCTGACGGGCGGGTTCAGTGGTGCGCGGCGTGCGCGGCGCCGAGCTGGTCGACCGCGGCCTTGACACCGGCCGCGAGCGTCTGCGCCTTCCCCTTTCCCCAGTAGTGGAGGAAGTAGACGTCGGGCGTGGTGCCGACCATGTGGTGGTGCATCGCCACCACGTCGATGCCGCTGGCGCGCAGCGCCTTGAGCACCGACGTCACCTCGGGCGCGAGCATCGCGACGTCACCGGCGACCACCGCGTCGGCGTCGTTCCCGTAGAACGCCGCCCAGGTGTTCAGTCCCATGCGCGCGTTGATCGTGGCGCCCATCTCCTTCAGCGCGATGTCCGGACGACCGATCGTGATCTTGTAGACCGCGCCGGTCTGCTCGCCCGGCGTGCCGACGATGCGCGCGAGCGCGGCGGTGTCGAGCATGCCGTCGATGGTGCGGCCCGCGGGCGCTGTGGCCTGGGTGCCCGCCTGGGCCCCCGCGCGCGCCGGCGTCCTGCCGATCAGATCGAGCGCCGGCTTGATCTTCGTCGCCAGGTCGTTCAGCGACCCGGCGCCGTGCACGTGCATGTAGAAGATGCGCGGGGTCTCGAAGAAGAAGTGGTTGTGCAACGCACTCACGTCGAGTCCGGCGTTCAGCACCGCCGACATCACGGGATTCACCTCGTCCTCGGTGAGGACGAGATCGCCCATCATGACCTCGCCCGAGGTCCCCTTCGTGAACGCGACCCAGCCACCGAAGCCGAACGGGGTCGGGGTGGCGATGCCGTCGACCACCACCTTCACGTCGTTGCGGGGCACGTTCACCTTCAGGACGTTGTCCTTGAAGTCGCCCTGGCGCCCCAGCGTCGTGAGGACGCCGGCGTAGTTGGCCGGAACCTGCTGGGCCCAGGCACTGGAGGAGAGCAGCAGAAGCAGCACGGCGAATGCGGCAGGTCTCATGGGGCGATTGTAACGCCCGCCCCGCGGCCGAGCCGGCGGGCCGCTGACGACCCGGCCGTTATAATCCCGGCGTTGGCACCCCCGCCACAGACTCGAGAGAACCGATGAGCGCCGTCCGCGATCGCCTGCTCCGCTACGTCCGTTACGACACGCAGTCGAACGAGGCATCGACCAGTTATCCGAGCACCGACACCCAGTGGGCGCTGCTCCGTGATCTCGCCGACGAGCTGAGGGCCCTCGGCGTGGCCGATGCCGGCGTCGATCGGTTCGGCTACGTGACCGGCACGGTGCCGGCCACCTCATCGAAGCCGAACGTGCCGACCATCGGCTTCATCGCCCACGTCGACACGTCGCCCGAGATGAGCGGCGCGCACGTGAAGCCGATCGTCCACGCCCGGTACGACGGACGTGACCTCGTGCTGCCCGACGATCCGTCGATCGTGCTGCGCCCGTCAGAGATTCCGGCGCTCGCTGCGCGGATCGGCGACGACATCATCACCGCTTCGGGCACCACGCTGCTCGGCGCCGACAACAAGGCGGGGGTCGCCGAGATCGTCACCGCCGTCGAGTACCTGCTGCGGCATCCCGAGATTCCGCACGGCCCGATCAAGGTCGCCTTCACCCCCGACGAGGAAGTGGGCCGCGGCACCCTGCACTTCGACGTGGCGGCGTTCGGCGCCACCTACGCCTACACGATGGACGGCGGCACCCGGGGCGATCTCGAGTGCGAGAGCTTCTCGGCCGACGCGGTGACGATCACCTTCCATGGGTTCAACACGCACCCTGGCTATGCGAAGGGGCGGATGGTCAACGCGATCAAGGTTGCCGCCGCCTTCCTCACGACGCTGCCGCCCGACACGCTCTCGCCCGAGACGACCGACGGCTACGACGGGTTCGTCCACCCGTACGCGATGCAGGCCGGCGTCGACCGCACGTCGGTGCGCTTCATCCTGCGGGATTTCCGGACCGACGGACTGCGCGAGAAGGCCGCACTCCTCGAGCGGCTCGCGCGCGAGGCGGCAGCGGCGTACCCGGGGGTCACCGTCGAGGTGACGTCCGAGGAGCAGTACCGGAACATGCGCGAGGTGCTCGACCGGCACCCGCAGGTCGTCGACCACGCGCGCGAGGCGATGCAGCGGGTCGGCCTGACGGTGCGCGAGCGCCCCATCCGCGGCGGCACCGACGGCTCGAAGCTCTCGTTCATGGGGCTGCCGACGCCGAACATCTTTGCCGGCGAGCACAATTTCCACTCACGCATGGAGTGGGTGTCGGTGCAGGACATGGAGAAGGCGGTCGAGGTCATCGTCGAGCTCGCCCGCGTCTGGGACGAACACGCCTGAGCTGTCGGTCCGCCGGACTTCCGTCCGGGTGAGGTGTCCTCGGTCCGGCAGCGCCGACGCGCCGCAGCGGTGAATTCGTGCGCGTTTCACGCCGCGCGGGCGAGGCACGACTCTTGTCAATCAGGGGTGTGGAGAATCGCACCCATGGTCGCAGCCGAACCATTCGCCACCGTGCTCTGGGTCGGGCACGGACTCACCCCTGAGATCCACGACGCCCTGCGCGCGCGCGGCCTCGGGCTGCTCGTCGCCGAGACACCCGCCCGCGCGTTCCGCCTGTTGCACGCCTTCCAGGTCGGCGTGGTGATCTGCGCCGTTCCGCAGTTCCACACCGCGCGGGCGCTGGCGGAGCTGAACCCGCCGGTCATCCTGCTGGGACGAACGGCGGATCGCTGGAGCGAGGGCGGCGTGCTGCTGCTCAACCGCGATCGGCCGGCCGACACGTTCGCGAGCGCGGTGCGGGACGCCATCACCACGTACGGACATCCTCCCGACGCGGAGCACCATGACCCCGCGCGGCGCACCCGTGCGCCGGGTCCGGCGGCGACATGGTCACTGGACGACGCCCAGGCGGGCGCCTGAACGCCTACGAGCTGCAGGACAGCGTGGAACACCCGGGCCGATCGCGCGCCCAGTCCGGCCGCCGCACCGCCATCGCCTCGCGCCCGGGCTGCTCGTCGTACGGGTGCCGCAGCAGGTCGAGCAGCTCGGTGATGCCACCCGGATCGCCGCCCGTGGCGCGGTCGATCGCCTGCTGCGCCAGGTAGTTCCGCAGCACGTACTTCGGGTTCGCGGCGTGCATCGCCAGCCGGCGTTCCGTGGTGTCCATCCCCTCCGCGCGGACGCGCACCGCGTGGCGATCGAGCCAGGCGCGCAGCGGCGCGTCGAGCCGCGCCCGCTTCGCAGGGTCGTAGAACGCCCCCTCGAGCGGCGCGAGGGACGGCGCGAGCGGGTCGACGTCCGCGAGGCCGCGGAACCAGATCGTCATGTCGACCTCGCCCTGATGCAGCAGTGCGTGCAGGTCGTCGACGAGCGACTCGTCCGACGCGTCCCACGTGCGCAGCCCCAGCTTCGCCAGCATCGCGGCGCGGCTGCGCGCGGTGTACTCGGCGACGTACGCCTCGAGCCCGGCGTAGAGCGGGTCGGTCGTGGTGAAGGCGGGCGCCAGGGCGTTGGCGAGCTGGCCCAGGTTCCAGTAGCCGATCTCCGCCTGCTGCCCGAAGCGATAGCGGCGCGTGCCGGCGTCGGTGGTGTTCGGCGTCCAGCCCGGATCGTAGTCGTCGATCCAGCCGTAGGGGCCGTAGTCGATCGTCACGCCGATGATCGACATGTTGTCGGTGTTCATCACGCCGTGCACGAAGCCGACGCGCATCCAGTCGGCCATGAGCCGTGCGGTGCGCCGGCTGACCTCGAGGAACCAGGCGGCCCGCTGGGCGTCGCGGTCGGGAACGGCCGCCGCGATCTCGGGGAAGTCGCGGCTGATGGTCACGTCGATCAGCTGTCCCAGCAGCGCCAGGTCGCCGCGGGACGCCGGCAGTTCGAAACTGCCGAAGCGCGTGAACGAGGGCGACACGCGGCAGACGATCGCACCCGGCTCGTACGCGGCGCGGCCGTCGTAGAACATGTCGCGCAGCACCCGCTCGCCGGTGGCGACCAGCGACAGGGCCCGCGTGGTCGGCACCCCGAGGTGATGCATCGCCTCGCTGCAGAGGAACTCGCGGATGGACGACCGCAGCACGGCCCGGCCGTCGGCCCGGCGCGAATAGGGGGTCGGACCGGCGCCCTTCAGCTGCAGCTCCCATCGCTGGCCCGCGGGCGTGAGCACCTCGCCGAGGCTGATGGCACGCCCGTCGCCAAGCTGTCCCGCCCAGTTGCCGAACTGGTGGCCGCCGTAGTTGGCCGCCCATGGGTCCATGCCGTCATACAGAGCGTTGCCGCCGAACACCTCGGGGAAGGACGGGACGCTGACGTCGTCGGGGGTCAGGCCGATGAGCGCCGCGACCTCGGGGGCGCACGCCAGCAGCCGGGGTGCCGTGACCGGCGTCGGTGACACCCGCGTATAGCTCGCGCTCGGCACCTGGCGGGGACGGACGTCCTCGACGGGGTCTGCCGGGAGCTCACGGGTGAAGCGGTTGTCGAACCGCAGCGAGGACGCGGTACGGGGAAGCGCCGTCGTGGACATCGATCCACTATAATCGGCGCCCGTCATGCGGGCCGCACGGCCGGGCTATCATCGGAGACCCCGATGACCACGCCCCTGACCGCGCCCATGGCCCCCGCGACGAGCTATCCCCACGCGGGCAGCGCCGCGTACTACCGCCTCGCCATCATCCTCGGCTCGCTCGCCGCGATGGGCCCGCTCGCCATCGACATGTACCTGCCGAGCTTCCCGACGATCGCGCGCGAGCTGCACTCGACGCCGTCGACCGTCGAGATCACCGCGGCGGTCTACTTCATCGGGCTGGCGCTGGGGCAGGCGGTCTACGGCCCGCTGTCGGACCGGTTCGGGCGCACCCGGCCCCTCTACTTCGGGCTGGTCGTCTTCACGCTCGCCTCGCTGGGCTGCGCGTTCGCGAGGAGCGTGCCCCAGCTGATCGTGTTCCGGGCGCTGCAGGCGCTCGGGGGCTGCGCCGAGATGGTGGTCGCGCGGGCGATGGTGCGCGACTACTTCGATCAGCGCGACTCGATCCGCATCATGTCGCTGCTGATGCTGGTGATGGGACTCGCGCCGATCCTGGCGCCGCTGCTCGGCGGACAGCTGCTCGTGCACTTCGGCTGGCGCGCGGTGTTCTGGACGCTCGCGAGCTACTCGGCGCTCTCGCTCGCGATGGTCTGGTTCCTCCTGCCCGAGAGCCTGTCGCACGAACAGCGCCGGCGTGACTCCGCGGGTGCCATCCTGGGGGTCTACGGTCAGCTGCTGCGCAATCGCGCGTTCCTCGCCTACGCGATCTCGGGAAGCCTGATCATCTCGAGCATGTTCGCCTACATCGCCGGCTCGCCGTTCGTCTTCATCGAGCTGTACCATGTGCCGGCCGATCGGTACGGCCTGTTCTTCGGCACCAATGCGATCGGGCTCATCGCCGCGTCGCAGATCAACGGCCGCCTGGCGCGCCGCTTCACGCCGCGGGCGATCCTCAGCCGCGTGCTGCCGATCACCGCCGCCGCCAGCCTCATCTTCCTGTTCGATGCCTGGACGGGCGCGGGCGGCTTCCTCGGCCTGCTGCTGCCGCTCTTCCTGTGCGTGGCGAGCGTCGGCTTCGTGCTGCCGAACACCTCGGTGCTCGCGATGGCGCCGCACGGACGGATCGCCGGCAGCGCCTCGGCGCTGCTCGGCACGATTCAGTTCGGCTTCGGTGCGCTCGCCGGCGCGATGGTGAGCACCTTCAACAACGGCACGGCCCGTCCGCTCGGTGCCGTCGTCGGCGCGTGCGGCGTCTGCGCCCTGCTCGTCTACCAGCTCACGCCATCCACCCCGGCCGACCCCCGCCACTGACGCTGGGGCTATCACACGATTGAGCGGGACGCGTGCCCGTGCGACGCTCCGTCCTCTGATCGGATAGCCCGCTCAGCGGATAGCGAGTGTCGATGGTGTTACGGATCGTGAACCGCCTGGGCGCCCTCCTCGGGACGCCTCAGCTGCTGCGGCAGGTGTCACGGCAACAGGCCGCGAGCGAGGAGAAGCTCGACCGCCTGTTCCGGAAGTTCCATGCCGCCAGCGCCGAGAACCAGCAGCTCCTGCTGCAGGAGCTGCGGCAGCTGAATCGCCGGCTGGCGCGGCAGGAACACCGGTCCGCCAGCGCCGAGGCGCTCCGGGCATCGGGCATCGACCTGAGCCACGCCTTCGGCGCACCGGAGATTGGCCCCCATGTGGAGCGGGCCATCGCATCGGCCGCCCTCGTCACCGACCCGATGCCACACCTCGTCGCGGCGAACCTGCTGCCGCAGGTCACCTATGACGCCGTCATCGGCGGACTCCCCCCGGAGGTCTGCTTCAACGAGCGCGACAAGGTGAAGAAGAACATGCGGCTGGAGCATGCCCACGGATCGCCCGACTGGACGATCCGGATGCTGACCTTCCTGGAGCAGACCCTCATCCCGCGGATGCTGGCGCCGGCGCTGCTGCGCCGGTTCGAGCCGTTCATCCAGGATGTCTATGTCGAGCGGTTCGGGGCGGAGCACGCCGCCGCGCTGGCGCGGCTTCCGCACACGGCGAGTGCCGGCCGACTCATGCTGCGACGCCCGGGGTACCACCTCGACCCGCATCTCGACCCGAAGCGGGTGGTCGTCACGACCCTGCTCTACTTCGCGCGGCCGCACGACGACGAGGCGTTCGGGACGACGTTCTATCGCATGCAGGGCACGCCGGTCTTCGAGGCCAGTAACACCCTGTTCCCGGAACTCCAGGGCGTCGCCTGCACGCCGGTCAGGAGCACGCCCTTTCGGGCGAACACCGCCGTGGCGTTCCTGAACTTCGGCGGGGCGCACGGGGCGGGCATTCCCGAGGACGCGCCGGCCGACACGCAGCGCTACGCCTACCAGTTCTACCTGAGCCCCGACCGCTCGGCGGCCGCCGCCATCTGCGGCGACTGATGCGGGCGCGCCGCTCGCCCGTCCGGCGCTGACGCGAGCCCATCCGCCCCGCGCTCAGTGCAGGCGCGTCGGGACGACGGCCGGGGGCGGGATCGCCGCAGGCCGTTCGTTCGCCACGCCGAACGGCACGTGGGCGCAGGGCGCAACGGCCGCGACCCCTTCGATGTGCTGCA
>CANIAI010000036.1 GCA_947465275.1 Acidobacteriota bacterium
GCATCACTTCGGACACCGCCCGCGGCGGCCGCCGCATCTTCGGGTACAACCAGCCCGTTTCGCGGAAGACAGGGTAGCCGGCGATGCGGCTCGCGAAGAGCTGCTTCGTCCTGACGTCCGATGCCGCCGCCTGCCAGGGCACAATTCCGATTCCCAGCCCCGTCCTGACCATCACCTTGATGATCTCGACGTTCTCCGTTTCCATGACGATTTCAGCGTCGATTCGCTCACGGGCGAACAGGTCGTTGACCACGCGTCGCGTGATGGATCCGCTCTCAAACAGGATGAAGGGCTGCCGATTGAGCTCCGCGGGGTCCACCTGCTTCCGGTGAGCGAACGGATGGTCGGGATAGCTGACCAGGAGCAGTTCCTCCTTCAGGACCGGGACTGACTCGAGGTCGGGCTGATCGATCGGCAGGGTGAGTAGCCCGAGGTCGGCGCCACCTGAGCGCAGCATCGCGATGGATCGCTCCGTGCTGCCCACCGTAATCTTGAGGTCGAGGTTCGGGTGCACCCGGCGAATCTCGGAGAGCAGCGTCGGGAAGACGTACAGGCAGACCGTCATGCCGCCAACGAGACGGAGCGTCCCGCGCAGCGTCTCCTGTGTGTCGCTGATGGCCTCGACCGTGTCCTGCAGGTCCTGGAAGACCCGCGTGCTCAGCTGCAGCAGCGCCTCGCCGGCAGGGGTGATGCGGATGCGCCGCCCGATCCGGTGAAACACCGACTCACCGAGTTCCTCTTCGAGCAGCAGGATCTGCCGGCTGATCGCCGACTGCGAGACGTGCAGCTTGTGACCCGCCGCGGTGAAGGATCCGGTGTCCGCGATGGCGCGGATGATCTCGAGCTGCCGAAGGTCCATGCAGGCAGATTACATGCGCTCAGCGCATGCACTCAAGCAGACGTATGCGCTGCACGGGTGCGTTCGACGGCTTCCTTTAGGTAGCTTTCGTCCATCTCGATGCCGACGAAGTCGATGCCCAACTGCGCGCAGGCCACGGCCGTTGAGCCGAGCCCCATGAAGGGGTCGGCCACCGTGCGGAGGCGGGGGAGCCCGTGCAGACGCAGGCACATCTCCGGCAGCCGCGGGGGAAAGGTCGCGGGATGCGGACGATCGCGGTCGCGGCTCTGGATCGTGTCGTAGGGAATGAACCACGAATTCCCCCGGCACCGGAGGCCGCCAGAGCCCTGCTGCCACCGGGCCACGTTCGACTGGTCCTGGTAGGGCACCCCGATGGCCTGGCGGTCGAGCGGCGTGTCGCCGGCATGGGTGAAGTGGAAGACGAACTCGTGGCAGTCGTTGACGAATCGCCGGCTGTTGATCGGCTTGTAATGACCCACCGCGAGCCCCTCGGCGAGCTCACCGGCGAGGCGCCCCCGGACGGCAGCCTTGTCGAGCGCGATCGACTTGATCCAGTGGAACGTGTTCTGGAGCCGCAGATGCGGACGAACCGCCTGCGCGACGTCCATCGCAATCCAGGGGTCGGTCGGCTTGGCGCCTACGTTCAGGAACAGCGACCCGGTCGGAGCCAGACACCGTTGGGCCTGACCGACCCAGTCCCCTGTCCAGCGCAGGTAGTCAGGTCGCGGCAGCGTGTCGTCGTAACTGCGGTAGGCAATACCCAGGTTATAGGGCGGCGACGTCACGATCGCATCGAGCGAGGCACCCGGCAGCCCCGCGAGGACGTCGACGCAATCGCCCAGGTAGAACCGGAAAGTGGCCTGGCCGAGCGTGAGGGTGGTGTGGGGCTTGGGAGGACGGGGCACGCGAGCTTCATCTTACCGGAGCGGCTCGGCCGGTCCGGTATCCGCGTGCGCGGCGTTCAGGAGGCGCGAAGCGCCAGGGGTCGAATGTCGGCACGCGCCGGTTTGGCGCGCTCGATGGACAGGGTGTGGTTGCGCCGATGCGCACCGGACTCGCAGCCGGCGCCTTTCTCCTCGACGTAGGCCACTGTGCGGTCAGTCGCGAGCTCGCGATACTCACCGACCACGCATCCGCAGCTCAACGTCTGAAACCCGAGCAGCCGCACCAGGCTCATGACCCCTCCACCCTGAACCCGAGCAAGCGGCGTACCGCAGAGCTCGGCGCGTGACGGGTCCGCGACATACAGGACCGCCGTCCGGAGAATCGGCTGGTTGTCTCGAAAACATGAGTCGGTGCCGTACACGGCCGGCTCCATTGGGTTCAACGGGTTGGATTCGGGTCGGTCGCGCGATCCAATCAGGCCTGACCGAGTTGCCGCGCACGCACAGCCTTGAAACTCTCGAGTTCGACCGCCCGCTGCCGCGCGGCGGCCCCGCGGGCCCGGACGACACGGCCGACGAAGATCACGTGCAGCACCCCCAGCACCCCGAGTTCCAGCCGGGTCGGCGATGGCAGCAGCACCGGGATCATGTTGATGAAGGTGGCGCCGATGAAGACCACCGTGAACAGTGGGTCGATGCCGCCGCCGGGCAGGGCAGGGCCGACGGATGTAACGGACGATTCCCACAGTGGCCCGTCCGGGGTCGTCTCGTAATAGACCTGCAGGTAACGGCCGACCCTCTCCACGCCGACATGCAGGGCGTGGATGGCCTCGAATCCCGCAACGAGTACGACCAGCGGGACCAGCGCGGCAACCGGCACGTCAGCGAACAACAGGATCGCGCCGCAGAGAGCGGCCCAGCCGACCATCGTGACCGGTACCAGAACCATGCGCGCGGTGCCGCGGGTCGCGATGGTTTGACGCAGGACGGCGAACTCGGTCTGGCCCAGGTTGGCGGACATCGCGACAGCATACGTCAGCGGCAGCCAGCATGCAGGGCTGCGCAGGTTTTCAGTTGCCATTTACAGCTTTGTTGCTAGAATGCCGATACATCTAACAACTTGTTACTCAAAGGGTTGCCTGTGATCAACACCGCGTTCAGCCGGACGACGCGCGCACTGTGCCTGATAGTGGCCCTCGGGGCGTTCGCCGTGCCTTCAGTGGCCGGTGCCGCGACCCGCAAGCCGGTTCGCCGCGCGACTGTGAGCCGCACGGTTCAGGCGCCCGCGAAGAAGACCGTCGTCCGCAAGCGGACGTCCCGCGTGGCGCGGCCGGCGGCGCGCAAGGCCGTCATTCAGGCCCGGCAGCTCCGCGAGGTGCTGCAGCCGCGCTACAAGCTGGACGCCGCTGGCTCACTGGTCCCTGACCCGCGCGCCGAAGCCGCCATCATCTACAACCCGCAGAACGGCCAGGTACTCTGGGAAGAGAACTCGAAGAACCAGCGCTCGATCGCCAGCATCACCAAGGTGATGACCGCGACCGTGTTCCTCGAGGATGATCCGGACCTCACCCGCGAGGTCGTGGTTGACCCGCGAGACGTACGCGCCGCCTCGACCACGCACCTGCGGGCCGGTTACCGCGTCACCAACGACAACCTGCTGCACCTGCTGCTGATCGCCAGCGACAACGCGGCCGCCCGGGCGCTGGCGCGCAACTCGCGCTATGGCTACGAGGGCTTCATCGCACGGATGAATGAGAAGGCCAAGGAACTCGGGCTCGAGAGCACGTCGTACACAGACCCGTCCGGCCTGCTGTCTGACAACGTCTCGTCAGCCTACGACATGGCCAAGTTGATCACGTTCGCCACGGGTGACGAACGGATCGGCAGCATCATGCGGACGCAGTACTACAGCTTCAACGTGGGGCGTCAGACGGTGTCGGTCCACAGCACGAACCAGCTCGTCATGCGCGGTGACGTCGACGTCGTGGGCGGCAAGACGGGCTTCATCAGCAAGGCCGGCTACTGCCTGGCGACGCTGCTGCGCCTGCCGCAGGGCGGTCCCCAGGTCGCGGTCGTCGTGCTCGGCGCCCGATCCAACGCCGGTCGCTTCTGGGAGACCCGGCACCTGTTCAACTGGCTGTCGACCAAGGCGCAGGATCTGCTCCCGGCCCTCGCCGCGAGCGAATCCGCCGCGGCAGGCTCAGCCGCGAACTAGCCCACCGCCGACCTCTCGCACTCTCGATTGAAGCCCGCCTCTGGCGGGCTTCGTCGTGTACGTCAGACGTAGCCGCGCTGCATCGCCGCGGCGTCCAGCGGCAGGGTGGCGACCGAGTCGACCATCGGCATCACCGGGCGTGTGGCCCGCCGCGCGTCGTATGCCTTCAGGTACCGGTGACAGACGTCACAGCCATACACCCTGTACCGGCCGTCCGGCGTGGCGAATGACGTCACACGTGCTCGATCCTCGTTGAGGCAGTACGGACAGGTGAGCGACGGGAACTTCCACTGCAAGGCGCAGCGCGAACAGATCAGATGCCGCTCCGCCGCCGGAGTCACCACCGAGAAGTCGGGGTCCCCGCCGCACACAGGGCAGTAGCCGTGCGTCCAGCGGGAGAGGTCTGCCCGCTGCTGCGCCACCTCGGCGCACCGGGCGAGGAACGGACGCATGGCCAGCGTGAGTACCTGGTCAACGATCGCGTCGTCATCTGGCGCTGACGGGGCTGCGCCGGCTACGGCAGCCACGTGTCGCTCGGCGGTGCGGCGATACCACTGGCTGACCAGCGTCAGCAGGCCCATGTCGCGCCCGGCGGCCTGCACGCGCTGATAGTCGGCGTCCTCGAGCGCGCCATGGCGGCGCATCACGTCGGCCGTCTGCCGGACCAGCAGCCGCAGGTCGGTCATCTCGATCGGAATCGCCTCGAACGCCAGCAATGGCCGTCCCTCGGCATCGTGTCGGGCCAGCGAGTCGGCGGTGATGTCGAGCCAGGGCACCGTGACGCGCGACTGCACCCGCCGGTACAGCTCGCTGAGGTCAAGATGCAGGTCGATGGCCGTGGCGAGCTCGGGGTGCTGCGCCCGAAGGAGGCGAAGCTCGGCGACCTCCCGCGTCTCCGCGCGTGGACTCCGCGGCGGCCGGACAGTCGGGTCGGACACGCCGCGATCATACACGCGGGTGGTAATGTTGGGATACCGATGCGCATCCTGATGGTCGCCTCCGAGGCGGCCCCTTTCGCGAAGACGGGCGGCCTGGCCGACGTCCTCGGCGCGCTTCCGCAGGCGCTCGTCCGTGCGGGCCACGAGGTGGACGTGGTGATGCCGCG
Organism: Acidobacteriota bacterium; assembly: GCA_947465275.1. Lineage (GTDB taxonomy): Bacteria > Acidobacteriota > Vicinamibacteria > Vicinamibacterales > UBA2999 > JBEBGV01. The sequence goes on from CANIAI010000036.1 coordinate 5,064, forward strand.
CTATCGCGGCATGCCGGAAGGCGGCGACCCCTTCAGTGTGCCGCTCGGCCCACAGACGGTGGACCTGCGGGTGGGCCAGACGACGCGCGGGGGCGTCCGCTTCGCTTTCGTCGATGCACCCGCCTGGTTCGACCGGGATGCGCTGTACGGGATGGGCGGGCACGACTACGCTGATAACCCTGAACGGTTTGCCCTCTTCGGCCGGGCGGCCCTGGAGTGGGCACGCGCCCAGGGCGTCACCTACGACGTGGTGCATGCGCACGACTGGCAGGCGGGACTGGTGCCGGTCTGGCTCGACCGGGAGTACGTCGCCGACCCGCACCTCGGGCGCGCGTCCCGCATCTTCACCATCCACAACCTGGCCTATCAGGGCACCTTCGACGCGAGCTGGCTGCCGCGGCTCGGGTTTGGCTGGGACCTCTTCACGATGGCGGGGCTCGAATTCTGGGGGCGGATGAGCTTCCTGAAGGCCGGCATCACCTTCAGCGACCGCATTACGACCGTGAGTCCGACGTACGCCCGCGAGATCCAGACTCCCGAGTCGGGCTTCGGCTTCGACGGGCTTCTGCGCTTCCGGGCCGCGGACCTGGTCGGCATCGTCAACGGGATCGATTACGATCGGTGGGATCCGGCGAGCGACCCATTTCTGGTCGAGCGGTATGACGTCACCAGCCTGGATCGCAAACGGGCGAACACTGTCGCCCTGATGCGGGAACTCGGGCTGCCGGAGGTGGCGGGGTCCAGACCGGTGGTCGGGATGATTTCCCGGCTCGTCGATCAGAAGGGATACGACCTGATCGCCGCCCTGGCCGACGAACTGCCGCGGCTCGACGCGACATTCGTGCTGCTGGGTACGGGCGACCGGCGGTATGAGGACCTCTGGCTGGGGCTGGCGTCTCGACACCCGGACCGGTTCGGGGTGCGGATCGGGTTCGACGAGGGGCTGGCGCACCGGATCGAGGCCGGCTCCGACCTGTTCCTCATGCCTTCGCGGTTCGAGCCGTGCGGGTTGAACCAGATGTACAGCCTCCGCTACGGGACGCTGCCGCTGGTGCGGGCGACGGGGGGACTGTCGGACACCGTGCGAAACCTGGATCCGGTGACCGGCGAGGGCACCGGGTTCGTGTTCGGGGATTACCTGCCGCAGGCGCTGTTCGGAACCCTGCGGTGGGCTTTGGGCATCTATACGGAGAAGGCCCTGTGGCGGCGCATGCAGGAGGCGGGCATGCGGCAGGACTTTTCATGGGATGCGTCGGCGCGTGATTACGTCTCGGTATACGAGCGCGCGCGGGCGTGACGGGACCGGCACCGCCGGCCTTCATCGGAGAGAGACATGGCATCGGACAAGGTGAAGACGTTCACGGACGGCAACTTCGACGCGGAGACCAAGAGCGGTGTGGTCCTGGTGGATTTCTGGGCTGAGTGGTGTGGCCCGTGCCGCCGGCTCGCCCCGACGGTTGACGCCCTCGCGACGGAATACGACGGGCGGGCCACGGTGGCCAAGCTGAACGTCGACGAGAATCCGACGGTGCCGAGCCGGTTTGCGATTCGCGGCATCCCGACGATGCTCCTGTTCAAGGACGGCCAGCTCGCCGATACCGTCGTGGGTCTGGTCGGCAAGGAAGACCTCGCCCGGATGATCGACAAGCACCTCTGATCGGGCTCGGACGCACCTCACCACATCTGGACTGACTCTCAGGGGATAGCTACGCATGGCGGATCGCAAGGTCGTGATCATCGGCTCCGGGCCCGCGGGACTCACCGCGGCGCTCTACTCGGCACGGGCGAACCTGTCGCCGCTCCTCATCGAGGGACTCGAAGCCGGCGGGCAGCTGATGCTGACCACGATGGTCGAGAACTGGCCCGGGTTCCGGGACGGCATCATGGGACCCGACCTGATGACGGAGATGCGCGCGCAGGCGGAGCGATTCGGCACCGAGGTCATCCAGAGCACGGTGGCGAGCGTCGACCTGCAGCATCGCCCGTTCACGATCAGCCTCGCGGACGGACGCCAGATCACCACCGAGTCGCTGATCGTCGCGACCGGCGCGTCCGCCCGCTGGCTCGACATCGATTCCGACCGGCGACTGTCCGGGCACGGCGTCTCGACCTGCGCCACCTGTGACGGCTACTTCTTCCGCGGGAAGCCGATCGCGGTCGTCGGCGGTGGCGACTCCGCGATGGAAGAGGCGATCTACCTGACCAAGTTCGCGTCGAAGGTGATCGTGATCCACCGGCGCGAGAGTCTGCGGGCGTCGAAGATCATGCAGGACAAGGCCTTCGCCAACCCGAAGATCGAGTTCGTCTGGGACTCGGAGATCGTCGAGGTCAAGGACGTCTCGAAGGGTGAGGTCTCCGGCGTGGTCGTGCGGAACCTCAAGACCGACGCGCTGAGCGAGATCGCGCTCGACGGCGTGTTCATCGCGATCGGCCACACGCCGAACACGTCGTTGTTCCGCGGGCAGCTCGAGCTCGACGAGACCGGCTACATCATCACGCGGGACGGCACGCGGACGACCGTGCCTGGCGTCTTCGCGGCTGGCGACGTGCAGGACCATGTGTACCGCCAGGCGATCACCGCGGCTGGTTCAGGATGCATGGCCGCGATCGACGCCGAACGCTATCTCGAGCACCTGCCGGTGGCCGACGAACGGACAGACCGCGCCGCCTCGCACGCCTGACGCACCCGCACGACACACCGGGCGCCTGACGGTGCCCGGTGGCCGCCTCACTCGATCCACCCGCCCCCGAGAATCTCATCCCCGCGCGAGAGCACGACCGGCTGGCCCGGCGTGATCGCCGACTGTGGCTCGTCGAAGACCACCCGGCAACGCCCGTCGGCGAGCGCGGCCACGCGCGCGGCCGCCGGCCGGTGGCGATGCCGGATCTGCGCGTCGACGCGGGCGTCAGCCTCGGGTGGCGCGCCGGTGATCCAGTTCATCCGCGCGGCCGTGAGCTCGTGCTGGTCGAGCGCGGCGCGTGGGCCCACCGTGACCCTGCGGTCGGACGCATCGATCTGCAGCACGTAAAGCGGCACGCCCGCTGACAGGCCGAGGCCCTTTCGCTGGCCGACGGTGAAGCGGTGAATGCCCTCGTGGCGCCCGAGCTCGTGCCCCTCGAGATCGACGATGGCACCGGACGTTGCGGCCGCCGGCGCGTGGCGGGCCACGAACTGCTGGTGGTCGCCGTCCGGGACGAAGCAGATCTCCTGACTGTCAGGCTTCGCGGCGACCGACAGGCCCAGGCGGCTGGCGTGGGCGCGGACGTCGACCTTCCGCATCGATCCGAGCGGGAAGCTTGCATGGGCGAGCTGCGCCTGCGTCAGTGAGAAGAGGAAGTAGGCCTGGTCCTTCGTGTCGTCCAGCCCTCGCAGCAGCGCGAAGCGCCCGTCGGGCCGGCGTTCGATCCGCGCGTAGTGCCCCGTGGCGACACACTCCGCGCCGAACGCGCGCGCCCGGTCGAGCAGGGTCGCGAACTTGAGGTCGCTGTTGCAGTGGGTGCAGGGGAGCGGCGTGCGTCCGGCCGCGTACTCGCGGACGAAGTCGGCGATGACAGTGTCGCGGAACTGCTGCTCGAGGTTGAGGATGTAATGCGGGAAGCCGAGCGCCGCGGCCACGCGACGCGCGTCGTACAGGTCGTCCAGCGTGCAGCAGCTTCCGAACGTGACCTCGCCCTGCTGCTGATCGTACAGCTGCATCGAGAGGCCGACCACGTCGTGCCCCTGCTCGGCGAGCAGGGCGGCTGCGACGGACGAGTCGACGCCGCCGGACATCGCGACTGCGATACGCATGTCGAACGGGCTCAGGCCCGCGCCGGGGTCCTCGTCAGGTTGCGCAACTTCTCGACGACGCGGGGCAGCACGCCGATCAGCCGGTCGATCTCCGCGTCGGTGTTGGCCTTGCCCAGGCTGAAGCGAATCGAGTTCTGCGTCCGGTGCGGCGGAAAGCCCATGGCCTTGAGCACGTGCGACGGCTCGAGGGTGCCCGAGGAGCAGGCCGATCCGGTCGACACGGCGAAGCCTTCGAGGTCCAGCGCGATCAGGAGCGACTCGGCCTCGACCCGGTCGAAGCTGATGTTCGTCGTGTTGGCCACGCGTGGTGACAGCCCGCCGTTCAGCGCGGTGCCCGGTACCTGCGCGAGCACCTCCCGCTCCAGGCGGTCGCGCAGCCCGGCGAGTCGCTGCGGCTCTCCATCGAGGGCGGCGAGCGCCTCGTGCGCCGCCACGCCCATGCCGGCAATAGCCGGGACGTTCTCCGTGCCGGCGCGCCGGCTGCGCTCGTGCTTGCCGCCGGTGAGCTGCGGCACCAGCCGGAGGCCGCGGCGCACCCAGAGAGCCCCCGCACCCTTCGGACCGTAGAACTTGTGCGCCGACACCGAGAGCAGGTCGACGCCGAGCGAGCGGACGTCGACGGGGATCTTGCCCGCCGACTGCACCGCATCCGTGTGGAACAGCGCACCGCGATCCTTCGCGAGCCGGGCGAGGTGGGCTACGGGCTGAATCGTCCCGATCTCGTTGTTGGCGTGCATGACCGAGACGAGCGCGGTCTGGTCCGTCAGGGCGGCCCGCAGGCGGTCGGGATCGACGACGCCGCTGGTATCGACCGGCAGCAGCGTGACCTGCCATCCGCGCTTTGCGAGCGCCTTGAGGGTGTTCAGCACCGCCTCGTGCTCGATGGCGCTGGCGATGAGGTGGCGGCGGCCGGTCGGCTCCAGCGCCTCGGCGACCCCGCGGATCGCGAGGTTGTCGCTCTCGGTGCCCCCGCTCGTCAGGATCAGCTCGCTGGGTTCGGCGCCGATGAGCGCAGCCGTCCGTGAGCGCGCGTCATCGAGCACCGCCTTGGCCTGCTGGCCGAAGTGGTGCACGCTCGAGGGGTTTCCCCAGTCGTCACGCAGCGCCACCGCCATGCGGTCGGCGACGGCGGGCGAGAGCGGCGTGGTGGCGTTGTGGTCGAGGTAGGCCCGCTGCACGGTTTCGATTGATCCTAGCATTTCGGTCCCTGCCGGGGCCGTTGTGCTGTGGACAACGTTTTCCAGCGGCCGATATACTCACGGGGCTCCCGCACGGCTGGCGCGTTTCGGACTCCATCCGGAAGCGTTGGCCCCCCGCGTTCGCCCCACGGACCGGGTCACGACGATTGCAGCTCCCGGCCAGCGCGGCGCGCGGGGCACCACGCGAGGCGGAGGAATCACAGCATGTGGAAGCGAGACGAAGCGGTGAAGCCGACATCCACCCCGGCACCGGCCGCACCTGCGGTGCCGGCCCCGATGACGGCCGCGGCGCCGCAGCCAGTTGAACCTCGACGCGTCGAAAGGGATGTCGTGCATATCGGCAAGTCTGTCGTCATCAAGGGTGAGCTGGCTGGCAGCGAAGACCTGACCATCGAGGGCCATGTCGAAGGGAAGATCGAGCTCAAGGATCACGCGCTGACGATCGGCCCCAACGGGAAGATCAAGGCGCAGATCTTCGCCAAGTCGGTGATCGTCCTGGGCGAGGTCACCGGGAACGTCACCGCCAGCGAGAAGGTCGACATCCGCGACGGCGGGTCAGTCGACGGCGACATCATCTCGCCGCGGGTGGCGATTGCCGAGGGCGCCCACTTCCGCGGCAGTGTCGACATGCAACGGAAGGCGGTCACCACCGCTCCGGCGGCGCAGCCGAAGGCGTCAGCACCGGCGGCACCCGCCCCGGCCGCCGCGGCGCACTGACCCGATGACGCCTGGTCCCGTCGTGCGCCTCGCGCGCACGGCGGACGACCGGACCATTACCCGTGGGTCTCTCCGAATTCTTCGCACGCCTTCGCGGGCGTGAGGGTGTCGAGCCGCCTGATGCCGAGGGCGGCGTTCATTCCTCGCGCGTACTCCCCAGGTTCCTGACAGCGCTGCAGCACCGGGAGCAACCGGTGTTGCTGGATCTCGGCCCGGTCGCGGCCGGCAATCTCGGCTTCTTCGGCGAGCAC
>CANIAI010000037.1 GCA_947465275.1 Acidobacteriota bacterium
ACAGCACCGCGCAGATGGTGGTCGCCCGTGAGAGGACGGTGGCGCCGGCGCGGGCCCCGAAGGCCGCCTGGCTGCCGCCGCCGCCGAAGGCGTTGGCGATATCGCCGCCCTTGCCCTGCTGGAGGAGGACCACCAGGAGGAGCGAGAGGCACACGAGAACGTAGAGAATCGCGACCAGATAGTACATAGCGGAGCTGCTCGTCTCAGGGAAAAGCCTATCTTATACCCGGCCGCGGCTGCGTGCCACGATTTCCGCGAACGCCTTGGGGTCGAGGCTGGCCCCGCCCACGAGCGCCCCATCGACGTCGGGCTGGGTGATCAGCTCCCGGGCGTTGTCGGGCTTCACGCTTCCGCCGTAGATGACACGGCAGCGCTCGGCCGGCTCGCCGCCAAACCACTGGCGCACCCGGGTGCGGATGTGGCCGTGGGCCTCGGCCGCCTGGCCCGGGGTGGCGTTGCGGCCGGTGCCGATCGCCCAGACCGGCTCGTAGGCGATGACGAGCTGCCCGACCTGGTCGCCGGTGAACCCGTCGAGCCCGGTCCGGATCTGCCCGTCGAGCACCTCGAAGGTGTCGCCTGCCTCGCGCTGCGCCAACGTCTCGCCGATGCAGACGATCGGGGTGAGCCCGGCGGTGAACGCCGCGGCCGCCTTCCGGTTCACGTGCACGTCGGTCTCGCCGAAGAGCGTCCGGCGTTCGGAGTGGCCGATGATGACGAACGCGGCGCCCGCCTCGCGCACCATCGCGCCGCTGATCTCGCCGGTGAAGGCGCCTTCGCGCTCCCAGTAGAGATCCTGCGCCGACACCTGGATGCGGGTGCCGCGGGCGGCCTGTGCGACGGCATAGAGGGCGGTGAACGTCGGGGCGGCGATCACGTCGACGTCGGTGACGTCGGCGACGAGGCCCGTGAGCTGGTCGACATAGCTGACGGCGTCGGCCACCGTCTTGTACATCTTCCAGTTGCCGGCGATGAAGGGTTTACGCATTCGGGAGCGCCGCCACGCCGGGAAGAGTCCGGCCACCGAGGAACTCGAGCGACGCGCCGCCACCGGTGGAGATGTGCGACACGCGGTCGGCGACGCCGGCCTTGTTGATGGCGGCGATCGAATCGCCGCCGCCGATGATGGTCGTCCCCTGGACGGCCGCGACCGCCCGGGCCACCGCCATCGTGCCCTGCGCGAAGGCGTCGATCTCGAACACCCCCATGGGGCCGTTCCAGACCACCGTCTTGGCCGTGGCGATGGCGTCGGCGTAGGCCGTCACCGTCGCCGGGCCGATATCCAGCCCCATGCGGTCGCCGATCGCGGCATCGCCGACGGCGAGCGTCTCGGTCGGCACGCCGGCCTCGAGCTTCTCCGCGACGACATGGTCGGTCGGCAGCAGCAGCCGCAGCCCGCGGGCCTGCGCCTTCGCGACGATGGTGCGCGCTTCCTCGAGCTTGTCGTCCTCGACCAGCGAGCGGCCCACCGGCTTCCCCTCGGCCTTGAAGAACGTATAGGCCATGGCGCCGCCGACGATCAGCGTGTCGACGATCGGGATCAGGTTCTCGATGACCTCGATCTTGTCCGACACCTTGGCGCCGCCGATGATCGCGACGTAGGGCCGCTCGGGTTTCGTGATGGCGAGCCCGAGATACTGCAGCTCCTTCTCCATCAGCAGCCCGGCGCCCGCCTCGGGCATCAGCCGGACGAGCGCCTCGACCGACGCGTGCGCGCGGTGCGCGGCGCCGAACGCGTCGTTGACGTAGACGTCGGCGAGCCGGGCGAGTCCCTGCGCGAACGCCGGGACGTTCTTCTCTTCCTCGGCGTGGAAGCGGAGGTTCTCGAGGAGCACGACCCCGCCGTTCGCCTGGGCCGCGACCAGCGCCTCTGTCGCGGGGCCGACGCAGTCGTCGGCAAAGGCGACAGGACGACCGAGCAGCTCGGCGAGCCGGGTGGCCACCGGGCGCAGGCTCATGTCGGGGTTCGGCGTGCCCTTCGGACGCCCCAGGTGGGAGGCGAGGACGACGGTGCGGGCGCCCTGCTCGAGCAGGTAGCGGATGGTGGGCAGTGACGCGCGAATTCTCGTGTCGTCGCCGATTTTCCCGCCCTTGAGCGGAACGTTGAAGTCGACGCGGAGGAACACGCGCCGGCCGCTGATGGCGAGGTCGCGAACGGTTCGTTTGGTCATCGTCGGGAGCGGCGGGCCGAAGCGGGCACGCGCGCCGGAGCGAGGTGATTGCACGAGCCGCGCCAACCGGACGCGGCCCGTGCGATGAACTACAGGCCCCTGGGGACGAGCACCTTCAGGAGCAGGTCGACGCAGCGGCTCGAGTAACCCCACTCGTTGTCGTACCACGAGAGGACCTTCAGGAAGTCGCCGTCCATCACGCGCGTGGACGGTGCGTCGACGATCGACGAGTTCGGGTTCGCGCGGAAGTCGATCGAGACCAGCTCGTCCTCCGACACCGCGAGGATGCCCTTCATCGCGCCGGCGGCGCGGGCGCGGAACGCCGCGTTCACGTCCTCGGCGGTGGCCGTCTTCTTCAGCAGCACGTTCAGGTCGACGACCGAGACGTTCGGGGTCGGCACGCGCATCGAGAAGCCATCCAGCTTCCCCTTGAGTTCCGGCAGCACCTCGCCGACGGCCAGGGCGGCGCCGGTGGTGGTCGGGATCATCGAGAGGGCGGCGGCGCGGGCGCGGCGCAGGTCCTTGTGCGGCAGGTCGAGCAGCTGCTGGTCGTTCGTGTAGGAGTGGATGGTGGTCATCCAGCCCTTCACGATGCCGAACTCCTCGTGAATCACCTTCGCGAGCGGCGCGAGGCAGTTCGTGGTGCAGGAGGCGTTCGAGATGATGTGGTGCGCCGAGGGGTCGTACTTCTCCTCGTTCACGCCGAGCACGACGGTGAGGTCGGGCTTCTTGGCCGGGGCGGTGATGATCACCTTCTTCGCGCCCGCCTCGAGGTGCTTGGCGGCGCCCTCACGGGCGGTGAAGATACCGGTCGACTCGAACACGACGTCGACGCCCAGGTCTTTCCAGGGGAGCTGCGCCGGGTCTTTCACCGACAGCACCTTGACCTCGTCGCCGTCGACGCTGATCCCCTCGGCGGTCGCCGTGACGTCCGCGTGCAGGTTGCCGAGCACCGAGTCGTACTTCAGGAGGTGCGCCAGGGTCTTCGCGTTCGTCAGGTCGTTCACCGCGACGAAGTCGATGTCGCGATTGCCCAGCGCGGCGCGCATGATGTTGCGCCCGATACGTCCAAACCCGTTGATCCCGACTCTGACCGCCATGGCGTTCCTTTCGTGTGTACGACGCTCGCTCGTCTCGTGTGTACGACGCTCGCTCGTCGTTTGCCTTATCGGCAAACAGGTCATTGTACGTACCCGTCTTGAACGGGGTCAAACGTCACGCTATACTTCAGACGTCGTAACACCAACAAATTCCGGCACTTAGCGTGTATCTCCTCTACAGCATCGTGACCCTGGTGGCGCTCGTCGTCGCCTCGCCCTGGTTCCTGTACCAGGGGCTGCGCCATCGGAAGTACCTGGGCAGCCTTCGCGAGCGCCTCGGGTACCTGCCCGTATCGTTCAACCTGGATGGCGACCCCTCGATCTGGGTGCATGCCGTCTCGGTGGGCGAGGTGCTGGCCGCACGGCCGCTCATCGCCGCGCTGCGCATCCGCTACCCGCGGCTGAAGCTGTTCCTCTCGACCACCACGCGCACCGGCCAGCAACTGGCCCGCCGCAACCTCTCGGAGGTCGACGGCGTCTTCTACTTCCCGTTCGACTGGACGTTCGTGGTCCGCCGTACGCTCGCGGTGGTGAAGCCGCGCCTGTTCGTGATGGTCGAGACCGAGATCTGGCCGAACCTGCTGCGCGAGTGCCGCCGCCGCAAGGTCCGGACGGTGGTCGTGAACGGCCGCATCTCGTATCGCTCGTTCCCGCGCTACAAGCTGGTGCGTCCGCTGTTCCGCCGCGTGCTCGCGGACGTCGACCGCTTCTGCGTGCAGGGGGACGAGACGGCCCGCCGGCTCATCGAGCTCGGCGCCGACGCCTCGCGCATCACGGTGACCGGCAGCCTGAAGTTCGATGCGCTCGGGATAGGCGGAGGCCTGGGGATCGGCGCCGGCGCCGGCGCGCCGCTGCGCGGACCCGATCGGGTCATGCGCTTCTTCCGCCTCTCGCGCAACCGTCCGGTGCTGATCGCCGGCAGCACGCTGAAGGGGGAGGACGAGCCGATCATCCGCGCCTTCAACCGCATCCGCATCACCACGCCGAACGCGCTGCTCATCATCGCGGCGCGGCACCCCGAGCGCTTCGACGACGTCGAGCGCCTCTGCCGGCAGGAAGGGCTCGCGACCGTGCGCCGCAGCCAGCTCGCGATCGACGCCGAGCCGCGCGCCGACGCGGTGGTGCTCGACACCATCGGCGAGCTCGCGCAGCTCTATCAGCTCGGCACCGTCGTCTTCGTCGGCGGCAGCATCGTGCCGGCGGGCGGGCACAACATCCTCGAGCCGGCCGCGTTCGGCAAGCCGGTGGTGTTCGGTCCGCACATGCAGAACTTCGGGGAGATCGCGGCCACCTTCACCGCGAACGACGCCGCCGTGCAGGTGCGTTCCGAGCGCGAGCTCGAAGACACCCTGGTGGCGCTCATCGATGACCCGGTGCGCCGCGCGCGCCTTGGCGCCGCCGCCCGGGCGCTGGTCGAGCAGAACCGCGGCGCGAAGGACAAGACGCTGGCGGTACTCGGGGAACTGCTCCCGCAGGATCGGCTCGCCGAGGTCCTCCCATTCCCCGGCGCGCATTGAGTCCGCTTGCTGCCCTCTACGGCGCGGCCGCCCGGCTGCGCCGCACCTGGTACGCCCGCGACCCGCGACGGTCGCGCCGGCTGCAGCGCCCCGTCATCAGCGTCGGCAACCTGCGCGTCGGCGGCAGCGGCAAGACGCCGGTGGTCGCGGCGATCGCGCGGATGCTGCTCGAGGCGGGGGAGCGTCCCGCCATCCTCAGCCGCGGCTACGGCCGCCGTTCGTCCGACCCGGTGCTGATCGTGAGCGACGGCACGCGCGTGCTCGCGACGGTCGACGCCTCGGGCGATGAGCCGCAGACGCTGGCGCGCGCGCTGCCCGGTGTGCGCGTGGTGGTGGCGCCCACACGGTTCGAGGCCGGCGCGGTCGCGGAAGGCGAGATGGGGGCGACCGTCCACATCCTCGATGACGGCTTCCAGCACGTCCAGCTCGCGCGTGACATCGACCTGCTGATGCTCTCGCCCGATGATCTCTCCGACGCGGTGCTGCCGGCCGGGCGACTGCGCGAGCCGCTCGCGACGGCGGCCGTGGCCGACGCGCTGCTCGTGCCGGCAACGACCGATGATGCGGCGCGCGTGCGCGCGGGCATTCCCGCGGCGCCGATCGCGTTCGGGGTCGCGACGCACCTCGGCGGGTTGCGGACGGTGACGGGGCACGCGGCCGTGACGGCGCCGGCCGGGAAGGTGGTCGCCGTGGCCGGCATCGCGCGTCCGGAGCGCTTCGTCGGCTCGCTGCGTGACGCCGGCATCGACGTCGCCACCACCCTCCTGTTCAAGGACCACCACTGGTACGGCGCCGAGGATCTCGCTGGCATCGCGCGGGCTGTGCAGCAGCACGGGGCCGAGGCGGTGGTGACGACCGAGAAGGACGCGGCGCGGCTCGCGCCGCTGCTGGTCGCCGGTGGCCTGGCGGCCGACGAGTCACAGGCGTCGTCGTGGCTCTACCTGCCGCTCACCGTCTCGTTCGCGCCCGAGGACGCGTTCCGCGCCTGGCTGCTCGACCGGCTCGCGGCAGCGCGCAGCCGGAACCACGAGGCCGCGTGATGCGCGTCCTCGAGTACCTCGTCGTGCGCCTCGTGGCGCTGCTGATGCGGCCGCTGCCGATGGCGGCCGTGCGCGCGTGTGGTGGCGTGCTCGGGCAGTTCGCGTTCCGCGTCGACCGGCGGCACCAGCGGATCGCGCTCGAGAACCTCGCGGCAGCCTTCCCCTCACGGACGCCCGCCGAGCGATACGTGCTCGCCCGCGCCACCTTCGCGCACTTCGGGAGCCTGCTGCTCGAGCTGCTGCGCTTCGGCAGCTACACGCCGGAGCAGATCCTCGCCTCGGTCGATCTCGACGGCGTCGAGCGCGCGCGGCAGGCGCACGCGCTGGGACGCGGCGTGCTCTACGTCACCGGCCACTTCGGCTACTGGGAGATGGCGGCCATCGTCCACGGCCTCGCGATCGCGCCGACCTCGGTGCTGGCGCGTCCGCTCGACAACCCGGCGCTGCACGCGCTGCTCGAGCGCACGCGGACGATGACTGGGAATGCCGTCATCTACCGGCAGGGGGCTGTCCGCCGGATGCTGCGCGACCTGGCGGGCAACCGGGGCATCGCGGTGCTCATCGACCAGCACCTGCAGACCGACGCCGTCTACGTCGACTTCTTCGGACGTCCTGCCGCGACGACGACCGCGGTCGCGGCGCTCGCGCTGCGCACCGGCGCGGTCGTGATTCCGGTGTTCGCGCTGCCGCTGCCGGGGGGACGCTATCGCCTCGTCTACGAGACGCCGGTGCCGCCACCCGATGCGAACGACCCCGATGCGATCCGCACCTTCACGCAGCGCTGCACCGACGTGCTCGAGATGTGGGTGCGCCGCCATCCGGACCAGTGGCTCTGGATGCACCGCCGGTGGCGCGCGTGAGCTCCAACGCCGCGTCGACCGTGCTCGTGCTCGCGCCCAACTGGCTCGGTGACGCGGTGATGGCGTTGCCAGCCATCGCCGACCTGCGCCGGCACTTTCCGCTGTCGACGCTCGCGGTGGCCGCGCGCGGCGGTGTGGCCGATCTCTTCGCGATGGTGCCCGGCGTCGACCGCGTCGTCCGTCTCGAGTGGAAAGGGACGCTCAAAGGCTCGGCCGAGCGGACGCGCGACATCGCCGCGCTGCGGGCCCTGGGTGCCGAGGTCGGCGTGCTGCTGCCGAACTCGTTCGCGAGCGCGTGGCTGCTGTGGCGCGCCGGCGCGCGGCTGCGGTGGGGTTACGCCACTGACGCGCGCTCGCTGCTGCTGAACCGCGCGGTGCGGGTGCGGCCCGGCCGGAGGCACCAGGGCGAGTACTACCAGCGGCTGCTCCAGGAGATCGGCTTCGACACCGGACCGCTCGAACCGGCGCTGCGCGTCCCCGAGTCGGCCCTGGCCGAAGCGCGCGCCCTCCTGACGCGCGAAGGCTGGGACGGGACGTCGCCGCTGATCACGCTCGCGCCCGGCGCGGCCTACGGCACCGCGAAGCAGTGGATTCCGGCGCACGTCACGACGCTGGTCGGGCAGCTCACCTCACAGGGGGCGACCTGCGTGCTCGTCGGCGCCGGTGCCGATGCGGCGACCACCACCAGCATCCGCGCGTCGCTCGCCCCTGAGGCTGCCGCCCGCACCATCGACCTCGCGGGCAAGACGACGCTGGCGCAACTCGCCGCGGTGCTGCGACTGTCGACGACCTGCGTCTCGAACGACTCGGGCGCGATGCACGTCGCCGCCGCGCTCGGCACGCCGGTGGTCGCGACGTTCGGGCCGACGCGTGAGGACGAAACACGTCCGCTGACCGCCGCTGGTGGACGCGCGATTGTGCTGATCAACCCGGTCGAGTGCCGCCCGTGCATGAAGCGCGAGTGCCCGATCGACCATCGCTGCATGACCGGCCTCTCGCCCGACACGGTGCGCGAGGCGGTGGCGCGCATCTCGTCCCCCGCTGCTGACCCCGGAGCCCCACGCTGATGTCATCCGCCCTGCGTCCGGCCGTGTTCCTCGATCGCGACGGCACCCTGATCGAGGAGCGCGGCTACGTCGATCGCCTCGATCTGCTGTCGCTCTTCCCCTGGACGGCCGATGCGCTGCGGCTGCTGAACCGCGCCGGCTTCCTGACGGTGGTGATCACGAACCAGTCGGCCATCGGACGCGGCATCATCGACGAGGCGTTCCTCGCGAAGGTGCACACCGTGCTCGACCTGCGGCTGTCGCACGGCAACGCGAAGATCGACGCCTATTACTACTGCCCGCACCATCCGGACGCCGAGGTGGTCGCCTATCGGCAGATCTGCCGCTGCCGCAAGCCGGGGCCGGGGCTCATCGAGCAGGCGTGCCGGGAGCTGCACATCGACCCGGCGCGGTCGGTGATGGTGGGTGATCGCTGGATCGACGTCCGCGCGGGGCGCGAGGCGGGGGTGAAGACGGTGCTGGTGCGCACCGGACACGGCGGCCACGAGGCCGACACGCCGCCGGCCGGCGTGACCGCCGATGCTATCCTCAACAATCTGATGGAGGCCACCGGGTGGATCCTGCGCACGTCCGCGGGTTAGTCGACGCGCTCGAAGGGCGCATCGTTGCCGTGATCGGTGACGTCGTCGCCGACGAGTTCGTCTACGGTCGCGTCGCGCGCGTGTCGCGCGAGGCGCCCGTGCTCATCCTGGAATACGACTCCACCGAGGTCGTGCCGGGCGGGGCGGGGAACGCCGCGCAGAACGTGGCGGCGCTCGGCGGACGCGTGCGGCTCGGCGCCGTGATCGGGCTCGATGACGTGGGCGGGCGGCTGGCGGAGGCGTTCCACGCCAACGTCGACGCGCGCGGGGTGGTGCGCGCGGCCGGACGTGCGACCCCGGTGAAGACGCGCATCCTGGCTGGCGGCATCCACTCGGCCAAGCAGCAGGTGGTGCGGATCGATCGTGGCGTCCACGGCGCGTTCGACGACGCCACCATCGCACGCTTCGAGCGGGCGGCGGTCGATGCGGCGTTCGAGGCCGATGCGATCCTGATCTCTGACTACGGCTCGGGGCTCGTCACGCCGGCGTTCGTGAACCGGCTGCGCGGAGCCGTGCGCCAGGCAGGACTGCCGATCCCGATGCTCGTCGACAGCCGCTACCGGCTGCTCGACTACCGCGCGCTCACCGCCTGCACCCCGAACGAGTCGGAAGTGGAGGAGGCGCTCGGCGTCCGGATCAACGACAACCCGAAGACGCTCGAGCGCGCCGGCCGCGCCATCCTCGCGAAGACGAAGATGGAGGCGGTGCTCATCACGCGCGGCAGCCGCGGCATGGCGCTGTTCGTCCCCGACCAGCCGACGGTTCACATTCCGATCTTCGGCAGCGACGAGATCGCGGATGTCACCGGCGCGGGCGACACCGTGATGGCCACACTCTCGCTCGCGCTCGCGGCGGGCGCCTCGTTCGAGAACGCGGCGCGGCTGGCGAACTACGCGGGTGGGCTGGTGGTGATGAAGCGGGGGACGGCGACGGTGACCGGCGACGAGCTGCGTGCCGCGATTGATCGCGATTCCGCACAGGTGTCAGCGCCGGCGCCAGGTGCGCGACGCACGCGCCGGGCCGCGGCGACTGCGGCTGCCGGGGCCGTCCCGTCGAGGCGCAAGCGTGGGTAAGGTGCTCGACCGCCTGGCGCTGGTCGCCGAGGTCGAACGCCTGCGCGCCGAGGGACGCACCGTCGCCTTCGCGAACGGCTGCTTCGACCTGCTGCACGTCGGGCACGTGCGCTACCTCGAAGCGGCGGCGCAGGAGGCGGACGTGCTCGTCGTCGCGATCAACGACGACGCGTCGGTGCGCGGGCTGAAGGGCGAGAACCGGCCCATCCTCGCGGACTCTGACCGCGCCGAGCTCGTCGCGGCGCTCCGCTCCGTCGACCTCGTCACGATCTTCCCGGAGCCGACCGTCGGGCCGCTGCTCGAGGCGCTGCATCCCGACGTCCACTGCAAGGGGACCGACTACACCGTCGACACCGTGCCCGAGCGGCACATCGTCCGCGCGTATGGCGGGCGCGTCGCGATCGTCGGCGACCCGAAGGACCACTCCACGCGCGACCTGCTGGCGAAGCTGGCGGAGCCGGAGACGCCGGCCCAGCCGGGCGGGGGACCGGCGTAGCCGCGCGTGCTGGTCACCACATCCCCCGCACGCATTCTCATCGTCCGCCTCGGGGCGCTCGGCGACGTCGTCCACGCGATGCCGGTCGTCGCGGCGATCAAGCGGGCACTCCCGGCCGCCCAGGTCGACTGGCTGATCGATCCGCGCTACGCGGCGGTCGTGCGGATGGTGCGCGGGCTCGGGGACGCGATTCCGTTCGACCCACGCGGACTGCTGCGCGGCGGTGATCGCGCCGCCACCATGGCCACGCTCCGGAGCATCCGCGGCCGCGACTACGATGCGGTGCTCGACCTGCAGGGGTTGCTGAAGTCGGCGGTGGTGGCGCGGCTGGTGGGCGGGAAGCGGACGATCGGCTTCGCCCGGCAGCAGCTGCGCGAGCCGCTGGCGCGCCTGTTCTACAGCGACGCCATCGACACGAGCGCGACCACGCATATCATCGAGAAGAACCTCGCCGTCCTCGGCGCGCTCGGCATGACCACCACCACCCCGGAATTCCCGCTCGACCTCCCACCCTCGGCAGCAGCCGCGGAGGTGCAGGCCCGCATGGGCGGGCAGGGCTTCGTGGTGTTGAATCCCGGCGCGGCCTGGCCGAACAAGCGGTGGCCGGCGGACCGTTTCGGCGCGCTCGCCGCGTCGGTGCGTGCCCGCACCGGCATGCGGTCGCTGGTGCTCTGGGGACCGGGAGAAGAGGCGCTCGCCGACAACGTCGTCGCGCACTCCGACGGCGCCGCCGAGCGGTCGCCGCGTACCGGCATCCTCGATCTCTTTGCCGTGACGCATGCGGCACGGCTCGTCGTCTCGGGCGACACCGGTCCGCTGCATATCGCCGCCGCCGTCGGTACCCCCGTCGTGGCGCTCTTCGGACCGACGTTCCCGGAGCGGAACGGTCCGTGGCAGGCCGCCGACATCTCTCTTTCGGAGGCCTCGCGCTGCGAGTGCCACTACCAGCGGACGTGCCGGCGCGCCGTCCCCTGCATCGACGCGATCACCGGCGACGCGGTGCTCGATGCGGTGACCCGGCGCCTGGCCCACGTTTCATGAATCTCGTCCAAATTCTGGCCCGGCGGCGGGTGCCGCTCGGGTTCCTGACCGCCATCGTCAC
>CANIAI010000038.1 GCA_947465275.1 Acidobacteriota bacterium
GCCGTGATGGCGCCGAAGTCCGGCGCCGTCGTCTCTGTCGACATCAGGATCCTCCTTGTCTCGGGGCGTCCGACCAGTGACCGGGAGGGGCGGCCGATAGCGGCCGGGCCACGGGTCGGGGGTGCTCCGGGCGACGATTGTACGTCCAAGGGAAGGGGCAGGCCGGAAGTCTGGTTGCGTCGAGTGCAGGGTCGGGAAGGCGGGTGCAGGGGCGTCTTGCGGTACAAAGCAGAACCGGGCCGCGAGGCCCGGTTCTGGTCGTGCTCGGTGGTGACCCGCGCGAGCGCTAGCTCTTGCCGGCCGCCATCGCGGAGAGGAACTCTCCGTTGTTCTTGGTCTTCCCCATCTTCGAGAGCAGCAGTTCCATCGCCTCGGTGGGGGAGAGCGGCGTGAGCACCTTGCGGAGCACCCACACGCGATTGAGCTCGTCCTTCGGCATCAGGAGCTCTTCCTTCCGCGTGCCGCTCTTCTGGATGTCGATCGCCGGGAACACGCGGCGGTCGGCCAGCTTGCGGTCGAGGTGAATCTCCATGTTACCGGTGCCCTTGAACTCTTCGAAGATGACTTCGTCCATGCGCGAGCCGGTGTCGACCAGCGCGGTGGCGACGATGGTCAGCGAGCCACCCTCTTCGATGTTGCGGGCCGCGCCGAAGAAGCGCTTCGGCCGCTGCAGCGCGTTGCTGTCGACGCCGCCCGAGAGCACCTTGCCCGACGCCGGGACGATGGTGTTGTAGGCGCGCGCGAGACGCGTGACCGAGTCGAGCAGGATGACGACGTCCTTGCCGTGCTCGACGAGGCGCTTGGCTTTCTCGATGACCATCTCGGCCACCTGCACGTGGCGCTGCGCCGGTTCGTCGAAGGTCGACGAGATGACCTCGCCGCGCACGGAGCGCGTCATGTCGGTGACTTCCTCGGGCCGCTCGTCGATGAGCAGCACGATGAGGTAGACCTCGGGGTGGTTGCGCGTGATGCTGTTCGCGATGCTCTGCAGCAGCATCGTCTTGCCGGTGCGCGGCGGCGCGACGATGAGGCCGCGCTGCCCCTTGCCGATCGGCGTCAGCAGATCCATGACGCGACCCGAGAGGTTCTCGGCGTCGGTCTCGAGGTTCAGCTTCTGCTGGGGATAGAGCGGCGTGAGGTTCTCGAAGAAGATCTTCTCCTTCGTCTTCTCGGGCGGCTCGAAGTTGATCGCCTCGACCTTGATGAGCGCGAAGTAGCGCTCGCCGTCCTTGGGCGGCCGGATGACGCCCGACACGGTGTCACCCGTGTGCAGGTCGAACTTCCGAATCTGGGAGGGGGAGACGTAGATGTCGTCGGGGCCCGGCAGGTAGTTGTAGTCGGGGGCCCGGAGGAAGCCGAAGCCGTCAGGGAGCGTCTCGAGCACCCCTTCCGAGAAGATGTTGCCGCTCTTCTCGGCCCGCACGCGGAGGATCTCGAAGATGAGCTCCTGTTTCCGCATGCCGGTCGCGCCGGCGATTTCGAGCTCCTTCGCGATCTTGGTGAGCGCGGAGATGCTCATCTCCTTCATGGCGGAGAGGGAGATCGCCTGGGCTTGCGGCTTCTCGCTCTGCTGCGCCGGCGGCGCCGCGGTGGCGGTCACGCCGCCGTTTGATTTGGGAGTCTGGCGATCAGCTTCCACAGTTCGTCCAATCCTTCCCCGGAGACCGCCGAGAGCAGCGTCACCGGGCGAGCAAACATCGATTCGAATTCCCGAGCATGCCGCGTACGTTCTGTGCGCGACAACTTGTCAGCCTTGGTTCCGATGACCGCACACGGCTGGCCCGTCGACGTGAGCCAGTTCCATGCCTCCAGATCCGACTCGAGGCCGGGATGCCTCGAATCGACCAGGAGTACGACGCCGATGGGGATGGTGCCTTCCGGGTGTCCCTTGCCGCGGGCGAAGTACGCGTCGGTGAGCCGGGCGAAAGACCGAGCCACCTCGTCGCGTGACTGCGCCTGTTGTTCCCGCCGGGCATAACCGTAGCCCGGCAGGTCGACCAGGAACATGGCGGGGGAGTTGCCGCGGCGGACCCGGTAGAAGTTCGCGAGCCGGGTCTTGCCGGGCTCCGCGCTCACCCGCGCGATCTTTTGACGGACCAGCGCGTTGATGAGCGTGGACTTCCCGACGTTGGACCGCCCAACCATCGCCACTTCCGGGAGCCGATCGCGGGGAAAGTCGTTTTCCCCGGCGGCACTCGTTACGAACTGCGCGGCAACCTGCACCTAAGCGTTCAGTGCGTCCGCGTATCGCCGGCGTCAGCCACCTCGGCCACCACGGGGGCGGTCGCGATACGGCCGGGCACAGGCTGGGTGAGGGCGATCTTCAGCACCTCGTCCATGGTCGACACCAGGTGGACGCTCAGGGCGTCCAGCACGTT
The DNA here is from genome assembly GCA_947465275.1 of Acidobacteriota bacterium. Classification (GTDB taxonomy): domain Bacteria; phylum Acidobacteriota; class Vicinamibacteria; order Vicinamibacterales; family UBA2999; genus JBEBGV01. The sequence continues at coordinate 2,379 of CANIAI010000038.1, forward strand.
CTTCGGGATGTCGGCGAGGTCCTTCTCGTTGTCACGCGGCAGGATGATGTTGGTCACCCCGGCCCGGTGCGCCGCCAGGACCTTCTCCTTCACGCCGCCAATCGGCAGCACCTTCCCGCGCAGGGTGATCTCGCCGGTCATCGCCACGTCGCGGCGGACCGGAATCTTCGTGAGCGCCGAGGTCAGCGTCGTCGCCATGGTGATGCCGGCGGACGGGCCGTCCTTCGGGATGGCGCCCTCGGGCACGTGGATGTGGATGTCGAGCTTCGAGTGGAAGTCTTCGGCGAGGCCGATCTCGGTCGCCTTCGAGCGCACGTAGCTGAGCGCCGCCTGCGCCGACTCCTGCATGACGTCGCCGAGCTTGCCGGTGAGCGTCAGCTTCCCCTTGCCGTTCATCAGCGTGGCTTCGGTCACGAGCAGCTCGCCGCCGACTTCCGTCCACGCCAGGCCGGTCGCGATGCCGATCTCGTTCTGCTCCTCGGCGAGCGAGGGGCGGAAGCGGGGCACACCGAGGTACTCGGTGACCTTCTCGGCCGTGATCGTCTCCTTGAAGGTCTTCCCTTCGACGACCACCTTGCGGGCCACCTTCCGGCAGATCGACGAGATCTCACGCTCGAGGCTGCGAACGCCCGCCTCGCGGGTGTAGCGCTGGATGACGGCCTGGATCGCCTCGTCGGTGATGATGATGTTGTCGGCCGTGAGGCCGGTGCCTTCGATCGCCTTCGGCGCCAGGAAGCGCTTGGCGATCTCGACCTTCTCGGCCTCGGTGTAGCCGGCCAGCTGCAGCACTTCCATGCGGTCGCGGAGCGCCTGCGGGATGGTGTGCAGCACGTTGGCCGTGCAGATGAACATCACGTTCGACAGGTCGTACTCGACGTCGAGGTAATGGTCGAGGAACGAGCCGTTCTGCTCGGGGTCGAGCACTTCGAGCAGCGCCGCCGACGGGTCGCCGCGGAAGTCCATCGACATCTTGTCGATTTCGTCGAGCAGGAAGATCGGGTTCTGCGTCCCGGCCTTCTTCATCATCTGGATGATCTGCCCGGGGAACGCGCCGATGTAGGTGCGCCGGTGGCCGCGGATCTCGGCCTCGTCCCGCACGCCGCCCAGCGACAGGCGGACGAACTTGCGGTTCATCGCGCGCGCGATCGACTTGGCCAGCGAGGTCTTGCCGACGCCGGGAGGGCCCGAGAACGTCAGGATGGTCGCCTTCGGCTTCTTCACCAGCGAGCGGACGGCGAGGAACTCGAGGATGCGGTCCTTGATCTTGTCGAGACCGTAGTGGTCTTCGTTCAGCACCGCCTCGGCGTGCTTCAGGTCGCGGTTCTCGCGGGTCTTCTTGTGCCACGGCACCGCGATGAGCCAGTCGAGGTAATTGCGCGAGACGGTCGCCTCGGCGGACATCGGGGGCATCGACTCCAGGCGCTTGAGCTCCTGGACGGCCTTCTCCTCGACGTCCTTGGGCATGCGCGACTGCTCGATCTTCTTCTTGAGCTCGTCGACCTCGTTGCCCTTGTCGTCCTTGCGACCCAGTTCCTTCTGGATCGCCTTCATCTTCTCGTTGAGGTAGTACTCCTTCTGCGCCTTCTCCATCTGCTTCTTCACGCGAGACTGGATGCGGCGGTCGACCTGGAGCTTGTCGACTTCAACTTCGAGGATGCCGGCGATGCGGTTCAGGCGCTCGAGCGGCGAGATGATCTCGAGCAGGTTCTGCTTCTCGTCGACGCCGACCAGCAGGTGGGCGGCGATGGTGTCGGCGAGCTTGCCCGGGTCATCGACCCGGACGGCCGCGATCATGGCGTCGTAGTGCAGGTTGTTCGAGAGCTTCACGTACTGCTCGAACAGCGAGACCACCTTGCCCATGGTCGCCTCGACCTCACCGGCTACGTCCTTCTGGCGGGGGAGGACCTTCACGACGACCCGGTAGAAGCCCTTGTCTTCCTTCCACTCGACCGCACGGGCGCGATCGACGCCCTCGACGAGCACCTTGATGTTGCCGTCGGGCAGCTTCAGGCTCTGGACGACATTGGCGACGCACCCCATCGTGTACACGTCGTCGGGACGCGGGTCATCGATCGACGCGTCGTGCTGCGCCGCGAGGAAGATCCGCTTGTCCTTCAGCAACGCATGCTCGAGCGCACGCGTTGACGACGGCCGTCCGATCACGAACGGCATCATCATGTGGGGGAAGACGACCACGTCCCGGAGGGGGACGATGGGGAGCGTTTCGTAGACTTCCATTGGTTCCTTGGTCGCGGGGCCAGGCAGCGGGTCGCTACCGGGAGGTAACGGGCCTTCCGGCCCCGCGCGGAGGCTAACCCGCCTTCTCGATCAGCGTGATGGACTTGTCTTTCGCCTCGACGATTTCGCGGGTCACGACGACCTCGCGAAGCTTCTTCTGGCCGGGGACCGAATACATCAGGTCGAGCATCAAATCTTCGATGATCATCCGGAGCCCGCGCGCCCCGATCTTCCGGGTAAGGGTCGATTCGGCGATCGCTTCGAGCGCGTCATCGGTGAAACGCAGCTTTACGTTCTCGTACTCGAACAGCTTCTGATACTGACGCGTGATCGCGTTCCGCGGTTGCGTCAGGATCTGGACGAGCGCCGGCCGGTCGAGCTCGTGCAGCGTGCCGATGACCGGCAGGCGGCCGACGAACTCGGGAATCAGGCCGTACTTGATGAGGTCTTCGGGCTCGAGCTGCTCAAGCGTGGTGCCGACCTCGCGCTTGCTCACCGACTTCACGTCGGCCTTGAAGCCGAGCGTCTTCTTGCCGATGCGCCGCTCGATCACCTTGTCGAGGTTCACGAAGGCGCCGCCGCAGATGAACAGGATGTTCGTCGTGTCGATCTGGAAGAACTCCTGGTGCGGGTGCTTGCGGCCCCCCTGCGGCGGGACGTTGGCGACGGTGCCCTCGAGAATCTTGAGGAGCGCCTGCTGGACCCCTTCGCCCGACACGTCACGGGTGATGGAGGGGTTCTCGTCCTTGCGGCAGATCTTGTCGACCTCGTCGATGTAGATGATGCCCTGCTGGCACTTCTCGATATCACCCCCGGCGGCCTGCAGCAGCTTGAGGATGATGTTCTCGACGTCCTCGCCGACATAGCCCGCCTCGGTGAGGGTCGTGGCGTCGACGATGGTGAACGGCACGGAGAGGAGCTTGGCGAGCGTCTGCGCGAGCAGCGTCTTGCCGGTGCCGGTCGGGCCGATCAGCAGGATGTTCGACTTGGTCAGCTCGACGTCGTTGCGCCCCTTGGGCTGCTTCTGGATTTCGAGCCGCTTGTAGTGGTTGTAGACCGCGACCGCGAGCTTCTTCTTCGTGCGGTCCTGGCCAATCACGTACTCGTCGAGGAACTTCTTGATCTCGGGCGGCGCGGGCAGCGCGGAGCGGACACCCCGGTTCTCGAACCGGTTGTCGTCAGCGATGATGTCGTTGCAGACCTCGACGCATTCATCGCAGATGAACACGGTGGGACCCGCGATCAACTTGCGGACGTCGTTTTGATCCTTGTTGCAGAACGAGCAGCGGAGAATCTCGGTCTCGCCGTTCTTCTTGACCATAACCTGCCTGAGGAACCGCGCGCGGTGGAGGAGAGGGGGCCGGGTCTGCTGGAACCCGCTGGAACCGGCCCTTTATTGGATGCTACACCCGTTTCCGGATGACGTCATCGATAATCCCGTATTCCTTGCCCTGGTCGGCCGACATGATGTAGTCGCGTTCGGTGTCGGTTTCGATGCGCTTCAGCGGCTGACCCGTATGGTCGGACAGGATCTCGTTGAGCCGCTGCCGCATACGCAGGATTTCCCGCGCATGGATGTCGATGTCGGTCGCCTGACCCGCGAGACCCTGCATGAGCGGCTGATGGATCAGGATGCGCGAGTTCGGGAGCGAGAACCGCTTGCCCTTCGCGCCCGCCGCCAGCAGGACCGCCGCCATCGAGGCCGCCTGGCCGATGCAGATGGTCTGCACGTCCGGCTTGATGAACTGCATCGTGTCGTAGATCGCCATCCCGGCCGTAATCGACCCGCCCGGGCTGTTGATGTACAGCATGATGTCCTTGTCGGGGTCTTCGGCCTCGAGGAACAGCATCTGGGCGATCACCAGGTTCGCGACCGGATCGTCGATCGGGGTCCCGATGAAGATGATGCTGTCCTTCAGGAGCCGCGAGAAGATGTCGTAGGCGCGTTCGCCGCGGTTGGTCTGCTCGACCACCATCGGCACGAGCTGGGCGTGAATCATGGGTGTGGTGTGGAGTGGCGCGACAGCGCTGCTCTGAACGGGCAGTGTCGTCTCGGATGTCGTGTCGAAGTGACGGGGCCCGCGACTCTGCAAATCTTTACTCACCAACGGGTTGCGGGTCGGTCGTCATCTTAGCACGCGACAACGCCAAGTCAACGGCCTTCTCCCGCCGGATACCGGCCTGCAGGCGGGCAATCCCGCCTTCCTTCTCGAGCTGGGCGCGCAGCGCCGCCGGCGTGCGGCCGGTCTGCAGCGCGAAGCGTTCCACTTCCTTATCGACATCTTCCGCGCTGACCGTGATGCCCTCGCGTCGGGAAATCTCATCCAGCACCAGGGCGCCGGCGACGGCCTCGCGCGCAGCCTCGCGCTGCGATTCACGGAACTGCGCCCAGTCCATGCCCGCCTGACGCGGGTCGATGTTCTGCGACATGAGCTGGCGGGCGAATTCCTCGACCCGGCGGTCCATCTCGCGCTCGATCATCGAGGCGGGAATCTCGAAGGTCACCCGCGTGGCGAGCTGCTTGAGCAGGTCACCGCGGAGGTGGCGCTGCTGGTGCGCCTCGGCGTCGTTCAGCATCTCGGTCCGGATGCGCTCGCGGAGGGCGTCGAGCGACGCGAAGTCGCCGATGTCCTTGGCGAACTCGTCGTCGAGCTCGGGCAGCACCTTCCGGCGAATCTCCTTCAGCGTCACCTGGTAGGTGAGCTCGGAGTTGGCCATCTCGGGCACCGGGTAGGTCTCGGGAAACTGGACGGCGAAGCTCTTCACGTCGCCCGCGTTCATCCCGATGAGGTTGGCATCGAACCCCGGCGGGTTCGCCGCGCCGCCGAGCTCGATCGTCACGCCGTCGTGCGACTCGCTCTCGCCCTTCGCATCGGTGCGGACGAGGTCGGCGACCACGCTGTCACCCTCGGAGACCGGCCGGCCTTCGATGTTCTCGTGGCGCGCGGACCGCTCGCGGAGCTGGTCGAGCGAGTGCCCGATCGCCTCGTCGGTGACCGCGACCGGCGGGTTGTGCAGCGCAATCGTGGAGAGGTCGCCCGGGTCGAACGGCGGGATGGTCTGGATGCCCGCGGTGAAGGTGAGCGGCTGCCCTTCCTTCAGGTTGACGTCGGTGACGTTCGGCGTGTCGACCGGCTCGATGCCCCGTTCGTGGAGCGCTTCCTCGACGGCGCGCGGGACGAGCCCGTGCATCACGTCGTGCATGATCTGCTCGCGGAAGCGCTGCTTGATGACCGCGGTCGGCACCTTGCCGGGGCGGAAGCCCGGGATCTTGGCCTGGCGCCCGTAGTCGCGGGCGACGCGGGCGATCTCGGCGTCCACCACCTCGCTCGGGATTTCAACCGTGAGGGTCTTCTGGGTCTCGCTGACGTCGACGAATTCTGTTTTCATGTCTCGGAATGAAAGGGGCGGAAGGCCGCCTGGGCGTGGTCGAATGCTGGTGCGAAAGGGGGGAGTCGAACCCCCATACCCTTGCGGGTACCGGATCCTAAGTCCGGCGCGTCTGCCAGTTCCGCCACTTTCGCCCGGATGCTGGACGCTGTGCGAAGCGTAGCACGGCCGCGCGGCGTTCTGCCTGTCCCGCGCACGGTGACCGGGTGCGGGGCGGCGTGCATTGCCGGGCTGGACGGGGCAGTGGTACCATCCCGCCGCCCATGGTAGCCACGCCCGACGCCGAAGCCCTCGAAGCCCCGCTTTTCCACGGACTGTTCGAACTCCGGACCGGCGCGGCCGGCGAGGCCCTGATTGCCTCGAACGCCGCCGCCCCCCGGACGATTCCCGACCCGGCGACCGGCCGTCCCCTGAAGGTGGCCAGTCTCGAACTCAGCGAACACGGCGTCTGCCCGGCCTGCACCCGGCACGGGGCGGGCGGCTACGTCTCGTTCGTGTCGGATCTGCGGCTCGCGTTCGCCTGCCCGGGGTGCCGCACCCTGGTCTGGCTCGCGGGGGCCTGATTCGCTTACGCGCTCACGCGCTTCGTCGGGCGGTGGTCGCCTTGCCGGCCGCGCGGGTGCCGGTGCTGCGGGCCATCTTGAGCCGGCCCGGCAGCCGCAGCCGCGGGTCTGAGACGACCAGCAGTTCGTCGACCGGACCGCGTGACGCCGCGCGCGCGTTGATCGACCGGCGTGCCGGCACGCGCATCAGCGTCAGCCCCGCCTTCCGCGCCTCGCGTCCGCCGTAGATGGCCTCGATGGACGGGGCGCTCGAATTCGACAACAGCACCGCGGCGCCACGCCGCGCGGCGGCAATGACCGCCTCGCCGAGTCGCACCTGATCGTCGGCGCTGAAGCCGGCTGCGGTGTAGTTGGCGAAGCGCGCGGTCTCGCTCAACGGCGCGTAGGGCGGATCGCAGTAGACGAAGTCGCCCTGGCCGGCCTGCGCCAGCGGCACCTCGAACGATGCGTGATCGAGCCGGACGCCCGGGGCGGCGAACGCCCGCGCGACGTCGCGCAGGTGATCCGGATCGCAGATGCGCGGGTTCACGTAGCGGCCCGCCGGCACGTTGAAGTCGCCGCGGCTGTTCAGCCGGAAGAGCCCGTTGAAGCCCGTGCGGTTCAGGTAGATCAGCATCGCCGCGAGTTCAGGGGTGTACGACTGCCCTTCGCGCCTGATGGGATTGAAGCGCTCGTCGCGGATCTCGTAATAGAAGTCGCTGCCGAGCGCGGTGTGCTTCGCCGCGAGCCGATGGAGGGCGGCGATCACCGCCTCGGTCTCATCGCGCAGCGTGCGATAGCAGCCGACGAGGTCGGCGTTGTGATCGACGAGCCAGGTCTCGCGTCCCTCGAGGCGCCCCGACGCGCGCAGGTCGAAGAAGACCGCGCCGCTGCCGAAGAACGGTTCGATGTAGCGGCGGAAGCTGGCCGGGTAGTGCGGCTGGAGCGCGGGGAGGAGTTGCCGCTTGCCGCCGGCCCACTTCAGGAGGGGCCGGTTGCCGGCCGGGATCTGACTCACGATCTGCAGTGACACGCGCACGATTCTAGTTATCGGATCGATCCCGCGCAAATCCACGCATCTCAGATCATTCACCCTAACCAGTCGACGACGGCGTCCCGGATCCCCCGTGTGACCGGCAGCACCTCGTGCGACCAGTGCGACGGAAACGCCACCAGCATGCCGGTGCGCGGGATCAGATCGCTGGCGGAACCCGAGGCATCCCACACGCGGAGCGCGCCGCCGTCGAAGTCGGCGGGGGCGCCCTCGGGCGCGGAGCCCGCGCTGAGCCAGACGATGGCCGAGACGCGACGATGCGAGGTCTCGGGATAGGCGTCGTCACGATCGCGGTGCCGGCGATAGCGCCCACCGGCGAGGTAGCGGACGAGGCCGACGCCGTCCGATCGTGGCAGGGTCACGCCGAAGTGCGCCTCGAGCCGGGGACGGCACGCGGCGAGGGCATCGACGACGGCGTCCATCAGCGCATCGGGGACGGTGACGTCGAGCGCGCGGCGCACGGCCTGGTCGACGTCGATGCTGGTGGGGGCCTCCAGGATCTCGGCGGCGTGGGCCTCGCCGGCGTCCATGGCGGCGTCCATCGCGGCGCGGACGCGGGCGCAGAACGCAGGCGTCCAGACGTCCGGTGCCACGAGCAGGCCCGCCGTCGCGAGTGGCCCCGTGTCGAGGCTCATCGCGTCGGCGCGGGTGGCGGCACGAGCCCGGCCCAGTCGACCACCAGGTGGGCGCTGGTGGTGGTGCCGCTCGGCTGTCCGATGACGGCGAGCATCCGCGAGCCATCGCGCGTGACGGCGACGTCGCGCAGCCCGGCGAGCTCGAACAGCGACACCGGCGTGGAGAAGGCGGGCACGGTGGATGACCCGATCTGTCCGGACTGCAGCACCGCCGTGCCGCGCAGGAAGTAGACCGTCTGGCTGTCGGAGCCCCACTGCGGACGCCGGCCGCCGCCGAACGACACCCGCACCCGCGGCGTGCGCCGCGGCCACGGCTCGACGTAGACCTCCTGCTGGCCAGACTCCTCGGACACGTAGGCGAGCCAGGCGCCGTCGGGCGAGAGGCGGGCGTCGGAGGCAGTGAAGCCGCTCTTCGTGAGCTGCGTCGTGCGATTCGTCGCCAGGTCGCCGAGCCAGAGGTCCATGCGGCTCGTGCCGGGCGCCGAGGCGGAGTAGAGGAGGGTCGTACCCCGCCAGTCCCACGGCGTCAGGTCGGAGCCGGTCTTGAGGATCTGCTGCTCGGGCGCGGTGAGCGGGTCGAGGGCCCGGGCGTGGATCGAGGCGATCGCGTTCTGCACCGAGCGGTAGACGACGCGGCGGCCGTCTGGCGACCAGATCGGATCCGAGTCGGGCCCGATGGCCAGCGACAGGCGGCGGGCCCGGCTCGCGTTGTCGAGC